>JAZQYS010000547.1:0-2217 GCA_045633645.1 Victivallaceae bacterium
GTGTGGAAAATAATGCAAACATCGGTTTCGGTAAACTCCCGAAATTTCTTCATAATATTGTTTACGGATGTACCAGTGCGGAATTGACGCATGACGGTATATCTGGCGGAGTTTCTTCTGAGTTGCGGCAGGTTTCGGGAAAAGTTTTTGATTGTACCGAGTTTATGATCGGAACTTCCCGTTATATCCTTCCTGGTAATCCCCGTCAGGTGATCGATTATTCCCGTCTGACCAAGCAGGAAATTTTTTCCAATGGTGATAAAATAAGCAGCGGGTATGTCTCTCTGGGCGACCATCTTTTCGTTGAGCGTGTGTCAATGTATATATCACCTTTGAAACGGGGGGATGTTGTCGTTTTCAATACAGAAAATCTTTTTGTCGATTCTCTGCCGCTTGAACAAAGCGGCGGATATTACTATATCAAACGCCTTGCCGGTTTGCCTGGTGATACTGTAAAAATCGTTGATGATCAGCTTTATATCCGTCCAGCAGGAGAAAGTGGATTTTTCAAGATACAGGAACTTGATCCCCGTTTTGAAAAAGTTTACTCCATGAAAGGCGGTTATCATGGTCACTTGAGCGGTATGGGAATTTGCGGTTTCGCTTCAGGGGAGGAATACACGATACCAGAAGATAATTATCTCATGCTCGGAGATAACTCCCGTTTCAGCATGGACAGCCGCTTTTTCGGAACTGTTCCCCGCCGCAATCTTATCGGCAGGGCATGGTTTGTTTTTTATCCGTTCAGTCGCCGTCTCGGATTGGTTGACCGTAATAAAGTTCTTGATGAGCCGACAGGTCTCCCAGGGGAATCAACATTTGTACCGATGTCACACCAGTAAGATAACGCAGGAAATAAAAAATGAATGTCCGTAAAAAATTACCGCAGTGGCTTCAGGCTTGGGGGCGTATAATTTCTTTCAGCAGTAAGCGTTATGCCACAGACCAGCTTGCCCAGCAGGCTATTGTTCTTACCTATTATACGCTTTTTTCCGTTGTACCGATCGCCGCTCTGCTGTTTGGTATTGCCAAAGGCTTTGGTCTGGAGCGTCATTTGAGGGAACTTATTTATGACCGTTTCCCAGATAACCATGAAGTTGTCGACTATATCAGTGAATTTGCAGAAAAAGCTTTGCTGCAATCCTCTGGCGGTGTTGTTGCTGGTGTCGGTGTCATCGCACTTTTCTGGACTGTTATCTGGCTTATCAACAATATCGAAAAGGCATTCAACGTGGTGTGGGGATTGCCGCCGCGCAGGGATGTTTTCCGAAAATTCAGCAGTTATCTTTCTCTTGTACTCATCACTCCTGTGATGATGGTTCTTATCAGTACTATGGGTGTAGTGTTGCGGCGCTGGCTCAATTTGCTCAGTGATAAAATGCCTGACTGGAGTTTTGCAGGAAACATTCTTGATAAAGCCGCCGGCATTGCTCCGATGTTCACCAGTGTTGTACTCTTTTTTATAGTTTATCTTTTTGTTCCGAATACGCGTGTGCGCTGGCGCGGAGCCTGTGTCGCTGCGATTTTTGCAGGTGTTACTTTTCAGATATTGCAGGACAGTTTCATATTTCTGCAAAGCAGTGTCTTTTCTTACAACCGAATATATGGCGGTTTTGCAATACTTCCCCTTTTTATTGTATGGGTGAACTGGTCGTGGCAGATAATCCTTATCGGTGCCGAGGTCAGTTTTGTTCATCAGCACTGGAAAAGCGGAGTGTTCAACGAAAACAGCCGCAAATTGAATTTGAGGCTGCGGTTTGAATATCAGCTTGCGATACTCTCTCTGGTATTTCGCAATTTTACAAAGGGCAACGGTCCTGTCGCTGAAACAGAAATAGCTTCTTCGCTCCGTCTGCCTGATACCATTTTGCGCAAAGAAACAGGGGCTTTGATAAACAGCGGTTTGCTTTGCCGTACCGTTGCGCAGGATGGCGAAGTCCGTCTGTTGCCTGGGGTGCCTGTTAATGACTTTACTCTGTTGGATTATCTGCGTGCGGTTTCGGGCAGCGGGGAAGAGGAAAATCAGGATATAGCAAAATTTGACCGCCTTTTCAAAGAGGTTGAAAAAGTGGTTGCAGAAAGTAAATATAATCTTAATATTCACGAAATTTGAGAGGTGTGAACATGGATAAAAACTGGAAAATTGAAACCCTTGCGATCCAGGCTGGTTACGAGCCTGAAAACGGTGCGGCGCGTATTGTGCCGATCACTCAGAGT
>JAZQYS010000548.1:0-1604 GCA_045633645.1 Victivallaceae bacterium
CAGCGGGCGCAGGGAACGGCCTGTGCTTCAAATCTCAAACAGTGTGTTCTTGCATTGAATATGTATGCGGATGATTTCAAAAATCTTTATCCGTCAGCCACGATCACGAATTACTATACTGACAACAAAAACTATTCATGGGGATTTGTTCTCGGCTATAACAATTATCTGAAACTGCCGACTGCCGATGTTTCCCGCAACGGCAGCAACACAGTCTTGCTTTGTCCCTCCTGGGAAACCACCTGGCACAGACGCGGCATCTACAGCTACGGACTGCGTCTGGGCAATCCCGGAGGCGGAAGCGTTTTTCTCGGACCTGTTATCGGCAAGAACAACTGTTTCATCAATCGCAATACCCTGCGTAACCTTGACACAGAATACGGTAAAACTCCGCTTGGCGGCGACAGCGTTCAGGTGGATGAAGATACCAAAAAAGCAACCCTGCAGTGTTCAGTGTTGAAAGACAGTGCCAAAGGAATAATGGCAAATGACGGCAAGTGCGTACATTTGCGCCACAATGGTTATGCCAATGTATTCTACGTTGACGGCAGAGTTTCAGCTTTCGGTGCCGGAGATCTGGGGATTGAAAACCGTCTGATCGGCTGCAACATGTACTGACAGGAAAAAATATGACAAAAAAACTTTTCTCCGTACTGATATTGTCTGCGGTATTCGGCGTGTCTGCAAAGTCTTTGCGGATAGATATTACCGGATTGCCCGGTGATACTGTTCCGCAGAATCTCTCAAAAAACGGCACCTGGCAGACGCTCAAACGCAAAGTGATCGTCCGCAGTCTGCAGTTTCCGGCAACGGGTGACTGGCAGAAGTTTTCTTTTGAATTGACCGTTCAGAAAGATTGCAGAATCAACCTTAATCTGCGCGCAACCGATGAACGCAAAATCATCGTGGATGATGTTGCAGGAATCAATGCCGTCATCCGGAACGGCGGCTTTGAAAAGGTCAATGCCGCCAAAGGACGCATCAATAACTGGAAAGCGGGAAAAGACAGTCTCTTTACGCAGTTTGCCCATTCAGGAAAAAACGCTGTACAAGTTGCTTACAAGAGTTCTGCAAATCAGGGCGGTATCCTGCTTGCGGCAGGGAAGAAAGCCGTCATTTCCGGCTTTTACCGGATGCTTGACCCCAAAGCCGTCGGCAAAAAAACGTCCCCGAAAACGCTGAAAAAATCCTTTAAAGCTCCCGCCGGAGCCAATGTCGCCTATGCGGAATGTTTTGATAAGGACCGCCCGATGATCGTCAGCTGCGGCAGACTGGAATTCCGTCCGACCTGGGAGAACTGCGGCGTTTATCTGAATCTGCTTCCTGAAGAGAAAAAGCAGAAAATCCGGGTTTCTTATTTCTTCCGCGAAAAAGGAGAAAAAACTTTCCGCAAAGCGCTGGATCCGGCTGAAGTCATTCAGGAACACGCCTGGCGCGGTTCTCTCTTGATGCTCAAAGAAGATACCGCTTATGAATTTAAAGGCATCGTTGCCGGTGAAAAAGGTTACAAAAAAGAGGTCACCGGTTCGTTCAGGACTCTTTCAAGCAAAGTTCCCTTTAAAACCATCGTTCTTCCCGGCGGAACACTGCAGACGTCTCTGCGT
>JAZQYS010000549.1:0-3846 GCA_045633645.1 Victivallaceae bacterium
CTTCCACGGCGACCTCAAGCCCGGAAATATCATGATTGGAGAATTCGGAGAGGTTCTCGTCATGGATTGGGGCATGGCACGTTACCGTCCTGAAATGGATACCTTTGAGGGCAGAAAAAAGGTCCGGCTGGATTCAAAGAATGAATTGCGTCATGAAGAAAGTCAAATTCTTTCCTCATCCGAACTGCCTATCGGCGGTACGCCGGTCTTTATGGCACCGGAACATTTGACGGGCGAAGAAAAAAATTTGACTGAAACTTCTGAAGTTTACGCTCTGGGAACGATTCTCTACTCCATTCTGACCTGGAAAGCCGCGCCCTATGAAACAAATATGCCCAGAGAAAAAGTCATCCGTCAGGTTATCAAAGGGCGTTTTCAAATGCCCCGCAAAGCCGCGCCCCGTCAGCAGACTGTTCCGCGGGAACTTGAAGCGATATGCTGCAAAGCCATGCATAAAAACCCCAAGGTGCGTTATCAGAATGTCAGTGCCATGATTGACGAACTGCAGAACTATCTTGACGGTTATCCGGTCAGAGCTTACTCCCCCTCGCCGTTTTACCGGTTGGGAAAATGGTTTTCACGTCATCCGCTGATTCCGGTTACGGTTCTGGCGCTGGGTCTGGGTGTGGGCGGATTCCGTGTTTATACTTCGATTCAGGAGAGTGCTGAAATGCAGTCGCGTTTCCGTCTGGCACAATACAATGCCGACCGGGCAGCTTCACAGGCAAACGAAGCACGGGCAAGTTACAGAAAACTCAAACATGATTATAATCTTACTTACGATGAGCGTTTCAGTCTGTTCCGCAATGTCAATAAAATGGCGGCGCTGATGTCCAACTCCAATGCGATTGCGCTGACGGCTCTGGCACAGCTGCCCCGCAGTTTTGACGATGACCATTCTCCCAGACTTATGCTTGCACGCGAAATTTTCCGCCGTTCCATCATGCTCTACCGCGAACTGGGCGACAACGCACAACTTCAGGAATCCGTGGCCAATTACCGCAGACGCTGGGGAACACTTTTTCTTGAAGTTCTCCGCAACGATCCGGAGCTGCTGAAACAGATTACACAGGCTGAATCCCACCAGGGGACACTCAATGTTGAACTTCCGAAAAACTGGCAGGTGGAAATATTAACTTCAACCGGCAATCCGACCGGTATCTGCCGGAGCGGAACTGCAAAATTACAGCTGCCTGAACAAAATTGCATTGCGCTGTTTTCAAGCAGTAACGGCAAATTTTTCTTTCCGGTCAAAATTCATTCCGGCAAAACGACCGTTCTTTCGCCGGGGTATCCGGCGTACATTCCCGATAATCTCTGCTACATCGGTTCCGGTGAAATTCCGGTTCAGGATCTGGTTCATGCCCGTCCCGGCGGAGATATTCCGCCGTTCATGATTTCAAAATATGAAGTCAGTGTCGGAGAATACCTCAAATTCTGGAAGTCCCTGCCGCCTGAAAAAAGAGAAAAATTCCTGCCGATGACCTCCATTTCAGCAAATGGAAAACTTCAGGGTATCTGGGACAGGAACGGCAAACTGCGTTCGCCCTATCATCTCAACAAGCCCGTGACCGGAATCTCACGCGAAGGCGCCGCCGCCTACTGCGCCTGGCTGGGCAGAAAATTGCGGAAAAAAATCACTCTTCCCAATGCGGAACAATGGCAGAAAGCGGCATTCCGTTTTCCAGAGGCGGCTCAAGGGGGTATTTTCTATACAGAAAACACCGCAAAACTCTTTCCGGCAGGCGCACCTGTCACGACCCGTCAGCAGGATATTTCCGCATTCGGCGTCATCAATGCCCGTGGCAATGTGCGGGAACTGCTCTCAAATCTGCGGGGCAAAACCACGCAGGTTACCGGAGGCTCCTTCCTGACTCCGGAAAGTGCAGTTGACAGACAGCAGGTTCAGTTCACCATATCCGGCGATAATGATATCGGTTTCCGCTATGTGGTGGAGCTTTAAATAACAATATCAATAGAAATTTCCTTATTCCATGATCGATTTTCAGAATGTCACAAAAAGTTTTTCCGGAGAAGATATTCTCCGGAACGTCTCTTTCAGAGTCAATGACGGCGAACGTGCCGGTGTCGTCGGACCCAACGGCGCAGGTAAGAGTACCCTGTTCGGCATGATTACCGGCAGTACCCTGCCGGATTCGGGCAGTATCATCATTCCCAAAGACCACCGTCTGGGCATCATGCACCAGCATATCAGTCAGGCGGATATTCACCGCACGCTGTTGGATTTCACCTCAGATGCCATCCCCGAACTGCGGACAGGCACGGCAAGACTTGAAGAAATCGAAAGTATTCTGGCAGAGGGTGACTGTTCCGCTGATATGCAGGAATCTCTGCTGCGCGAGCATGGCAAACTCCAGACAATGATTGAACATCTGGGCGCATACAGTCTGGATTTGGAGGCTCAGCAGGCACTTTCAAGTTTGGGATTTCCTGTTGAAAGTTTCAATAAAAAACTCAGTGAGTTTTCCGGCGGCTGGCAGATGCGTGCGGCTTTGGCACGCGTTCTGATTTCCCACCCCGATATCCTGCTGCTGGACGAACCCTCCAACTATCTGGACGTGCCTGCAGTAGAGTGGCTCTGCCGTTTTCTTGCCAACTTTCCGGGAACGCTGCTGTTGATTTCGCACGACAGATTCCTGCTCAGAAAATTGACCGATGTCACGCTTGAAGTCAACGCAAAAACTGTTACCCGCTATCCCGGAAATTATGATTTCTACCGAACAGAACGGGACAACCGTCAAAAAATGCTTGAAGCGGCAAAGAAAAATACCGACCGCAAAAAAGAACAGATGGAACGTGTCATTGACCGCTTCCGCGCAAAAAGCACCAAAGCGGCTCTGGCAAAGAGTATGCAGAAAAAGCTGGATAAAATTGAAGATGTTGACCTGCCGGATTCTCTGGAATATAAGGGTGTCATCCGCTTTCCCGCACCGCCTCCCGGCGGAACGGAGGCTTTCCGCTTTGAAAATCTTGCTTTCGGATATGAACCTGAAAAAATCCTTTTCAGAAACGTTGATCTTTCAGTTGATGCCGGGAGCAAGTGCGCTTTCATCGGTTACAACGGTCTGGGTAAGACAACTCTGCTCAAACTGCTGACCGGAAAACTCTCTCCCACAGAAGGACAGGTTGTTCTCGGACACCACTCCGTCATCGGGTATCAGATGCAGGAATTCGGTGACCTTGATGCCGACGGCATGAGCGTTTATGACGCCGTCCGTCAAGCCCTGCCTGCCGGAGCATCTACGGCAAATCTGATGAATGTGCTGGGCTCTTTCGGCTTTTCAGGGGACGCCTCAAGCAAACTTTGCAAAGTGCTTTCAGGCGGAGAAAAAATCCGCCTGCAGTTTGCCCGTATTTTCGTCAATCCGCCCAACCTGCTGGTTCTGGACGAACCGACCACCCACCTGGATGTGGCCGCAAGAGAACTGCTCCAGAATGCCCTGAGAGAATTTCAGGGGACGGTCTGTTTCGTCAGTCACGATATTGAATTTGTCCGCGGCGTGGCTGAAACGATCATCGCTCTTGAAAACGGAAACGTTAAAAAGTATTTCGGCAATTACGATTACTATCTGGAAAAATCAGGACAATCCGGCACAGCTCCTGTGCAGGAAGATCTCCGCAGTGCTTCTCCTGCCGGCGGAAATTTTGCCAAAGACCGCCGCCGCGCCCGCGCTCAGGCACGTCAGGCCATTTCAGGGGAATACAAAAAAGCACGCGAAAAACTGGCGGCTCTTGAAAAGAAACTTGAAGAAGATTCTGAAAAGAAAAAAGTTCTTGTCGCAAAACTTGCAAGCGGCATGAAACTGGACTTTGCCGCCGTCAAAA
>JAZQYS010000550.1:0-1412 GCA_045633645.1 Victivallaceae bacterium
GCTCCAACAGAAGAAATTCCGCAATTTGAAAGCAGTTGACGGGTTTGAAGAAATCCCTCAAGACCGCTGTCAAACGTGTGATTATTGGCGCAGACAACCGCCTTGAAAGCACCTGCCTTAAGAGAATTTATATGTTCAGGCTCTCCCGAAAACGCAGCTCCGCTTTTAGTTATCAACCCCTCCGGACAACTTAAAGGAGACTCAAGATTGACGATACTGTAATCCGCTTTATGCAGATGCGGCAGCAAATCACCGTAAACTGCAGCAGGATTTTCTTTCATAATCGGTGCAAAATGCCTGATCGGAGCAAAATCCGATGCAAATAAAATTCGGGCTGTTTTCATAATTTCACCATTGATTTTATGGATACACTCCAGTTCCATCAAAAATTTCACGGTTAAATATACTTGACTTTTAATAAAAAATCAATATATTATAACAGCATTTTCAATAGCAAAAGACTATCAATCATGGAAATTTCTCAACTTAAATATTTTGTTGCCGCAGCAGAAAAAATGCATTTTGCGCTGGCGGCAGAAAGTTTGCAGATTGCCCAGCCCTCATTGAGTCGTGGAATCCAGACTCTTGAAAAGGAATTGGGCGTCCGTCTTTTCAACCGCAGCAACAAACGCAGAATCGAATTGACCGAAAGCGGCAAAGCCTTTCTGCCGCACGCCCGGAATATACTTCAGCAGCTTTTGATTGCCGAACGCAGTGCAAAAGACACGGCAGAGGGTATTTCAGGACATCTGGCAATCGGTGCCCTGGAGTCAACTCTTGAAAGAAAAGAGTTTCTGGAAACCCTGACCGCCATGCAGAAAAATCACCGGGGAATCACGCTTGAAATTATTGACGATCACTCATTTGGACTTGCAGACAGATTACTGGAACGCAGTGTGGATTTGATTCTCTGCCGCCATGACAAAAGGCTTTTCAGAGAAAATATCATCTGCCGTAAATTGTTTGATGACGAAATTTTGCTGGCAATCCCCAAAGATCACCCGCTTGCTGAGAGAGAGAAAGTGCCGGTACAGCTGCTTAAAGACGAAAAATTGATCATGGTTCCGGAAAAAACCTCTCCGGCATTTTACGGCAGTATCATCCGCTATTGCCGCGAAAAGGGCAATTTTGAAATCAAAACCTCTGAAATTTGCAGTAACTTTTACACGGCGCAACACCTTGCTGAAGCGGGATTCGGTATTGCGCTCGTTCCTGAAAGTCACAAAGATATGTACCCTGAACATCTTGCTTACCGTCATTTTCAGGGAACGCCCCCCTGCTCTACTGTCTACACAGCGTTACAGGATGACAGCAACAGTTTCGCCATTGATGTATTTTTGAAACTCCTCAGAGGATATTTCAAAAGTTCTTTTTGAATTCTCATTTCTGATGAGCAGCCAGATACTCAAGTG
>JAZQYS010000551.1:0-1128 GCA_045633645.1 Victivallaceae bacterium
CCATCTGCCAGGCCGTGCCCAGTACCGGCTTACCCAAGGCTTCACGGATTCCCTTCAACATGATTTCTTTGATTTTCCAAATTCGTTCCTCACGGAAAATTTCGTAATCAAAACGGTGCTGATCGCCGGGGAATGAAAGAAATTGCGTGCCTTTGTAACTTTTTTCAACAACCGGAGCCGTCGCAAGGGTGACTTCGGGATTTCCCCATGCTGTTTGAAGTGCTTTGTCTGTGCGGTACTTCTTTTTCAGCCAGGCGCGCCAGCTTTTTTTACCTGCGGGACTGAAATCAGGATCACGGATTTCAAACTGTCCGTCATGTCCGCCGGAAACAAAAGCACCGATGACCATTTTATCCATACCGGTCTTTTTGAGTTCAGAGATAAATGCTTTGAGCATATCGGCGATATCCGTGAGCGGCTTATCCGCATAGGGCGATGGCCAGCGGAACATGTTTCTGCCCGGTTTTTCAGGGAAAAATCCCCGCAGGTGCAGTGTGTTCCCCCAGGCGCAGTGACCTTTGCTGTTCAGCCAGATGGTTTCAGGATTCTCATCCAGATAATTTTCAGGCCATGATACGTTGAAGCCGAGGATGATGTGATTTTCAGGAATCAGACGCAGCGTGCGGCGCAATGAAGTCAGAAGTGGTGTGAAGTTGTACTTTTTCTTTCCGGCGTCCGGCCAGACCGGAACAGAGGACAGGTTTGCAAAATGAGGATGTTCCGGACCGGTGGTAAGATTCAGAAGAACATTACTGATTTTTATGCCCGCTGTGTTGAAAGACTTGTAATCTCCGAAATCCGGCAGCAGCGGAAAATAAAGAACCGGCGGATATATTTTTTCATTGATCTTGATTCCAACTGCGCCGGAGGGATAACTTGCCGTTTTGACAAACGCCTGCGGACGGGCATTTAATATTTTCTGAGCCGATTCAAGTGTTCTTTGTGGCAGTGCCGGATACTGGGTTGAAGACGGCAGAGTCCACAAAGGCGACGGCAGGGTAAGAGCATCCAGATATAACGTGACGGGATTTCCGTAAATTCTGATAACCGGACGGCAGTGGCGGGGACGGGGCATTGATTTTAAAGTCATCAGATTTTTCTGCCAGACTCCCGGCGGAGACGTTCTGG
>JAZQYS010000552.1:0-14899 GCA_045633645.1 Victivallaceae bacterium
GCTGAGCATTCCGAGCGTGACATCTGAATTGTTAAACTCAACAATACTGTCTGCGTACTGAATCGTCATGTTACCGGTCAACTTGGAACTGTTGAAGTAAAATTCAGATGCTCCCCAACGCATTCCGCCGTTATTACTGTCGTGGATGATTCCAGCCTCAACGATTGCATTGTTGGCAGTAAAAACACCGCCTTCAACCAGCAGATAATTGGTATCAATATGAGCAGCTGTACGGTCAAACTCAGTATCACCGTTGACAGTGAATGTATTAAAGGCAAGCTGAATACGCCCGGTACTGAGCGTTCCGGTGCTGTGAACGGTATGATTTCCGTTGAAGAGATAAGTACATCCCCAATTCTGACCGCCGGTAATAGCACCATAGAGTTCAAGACCCGGTCCATAATACTGATACCAACCGGATCTATTATCATAAATTTCAAAAGTAACATTCTTGTCAACGGTAACCGTGGTATCAGTGTTCATGATTCCGAAGTCACTCACACCTTTCTGAGAAACAGTCACCGCACTGTCAGCGGTAAAGAGAAGATTTCCATCACCGCAGATAAATTCAACGGTCTGACCAACTTCGATATCGCTTTCAAACTTGACAGTTGTATCGCCACCATCAGTTTTAATCTTGTCGGCAATTGATTCAACTTTGTTAAAAGCATTGATTCCGAAATATTTACCATCTCCGAGATCAGCGCCGAAGTCTGAATTCCAGGCGGCGTTGACATTAATCGTTGACATATCGGTATTGTACGCAAACAAATCGTTATCATTAACAACCAATTGATAACCGCCGGCATTGTTGCTCAGCACCACATTGCCGTAATCAGCAACCGTTCCGTCTCCGGAATAATCAATCAATTTGACTACTTCGTCATCTGCTGCTGTCATATCAACAGTAATTGATCCGGTATTGTTCAAAATACCATTGAAATTCAAAACGGCGCCAAACTCAAGAGCAATGGTACCGGCATTGTTGATATCACTTGCAAAAAGACTGCTGGATGCATCAATGCTGATAGAAGAATCCGCATCAACACTCACATCCAAATCTTTGCTGGAAAGTCCTGATACATCTGCCCAACGGATAACGGAACCGTTGTCAAGAATCAATTCACTGCCCTTATTGACCAGCAAATCAGAAGGTGTACCGTCGCCCATATTGCCAACAAGGACATATGTATTATCCAAAGTAAAGGAATTGCTTGCGGCGGTACCGGGAACCAATTCCCATCCGACATTAAACATACCGGCGGTAATCACAATACAGGCATCCGTTACAACAGCGGTATTTCCAAGAGCGGTCATAAGATAACCTGTCTGTAAAGAAGCACCTTTGGCGACAAAGTTGGCACCCCAGTGTCCGGGAGCCAAATCAGCAGGAATATCTTCGCCGTCAGCACGGGTTCCTGTGATGGAAAGATTGCCGCCCATCACACGGAAAGTCTCAGACACGTGGACAAATCCTGTTTCACTGATTGCAAAATCAGCATTATTCCACACAATCTGACCATTTTTCCAAGTGCCGTCAACAACAGCGTTATAGTTGGTTTCTTCAGTCAAAATATCGTAATACCGGTAATCATCACCGGGATCAGTATTCATAAAGGTATAATCGGCAGATGACACTGAAGCGCCCTCGACAATCTTGAGTGTCGCTTCATTCGGGATATAACCGACAGAATCAACAGAGGCAAAGGCATTGATTCCAAAAATCAAACCGTCAGCCAGTACACTCTCTGCCGTCCAGGCATTGTTTACATAAATTGTAGAAAGGTCATAATTCAAGACCTGATTTCCGTCATCATAGCAGTAATAATCCTCTCCGGCAAAAACATTGAGAACACCCTCGCTCTTTGCAAGGAGTTCTGCCAGATTATTATTTTCAGATGTCATACCGCTGATGGTAATACGCCCGGCTTCATTGGCAGCTTCGCTCGTACCATTCTTGTTAAAGAGCAATTCAGACTGCGCCATAGCGGCATCGGTAAAATTGACTTCAATATCAGAAACGCTCCATTTTGTTCCACCTGCATTGCGCTGCCAGAGAACACCCCATTTGAGCTGTTCCTCAGCGACTCCGGTAACAGTGGAGTCAATGTTGAATTTGGTGTTTTCGATGACAATAGCGTTGTCATTTGAACGGACGCAGTAAAAACTGTCCCCGACATTGGCATCTGTAACAGTGCAGTCAAAGGTACAATCCTTAATCGTCACAGAGTTTCCACTCTGGATATTGACTCTTGACTCATCAAAAATACAATCATCCAGCAAGAGATTGGTTCCGAAATTTCCGGCACTCTGAATTCCTGCATTTTCAAATGTGGTTCCGGTAATGGTCGCACCATTATCAACATTTGTACCACTAATGCCGTATTCACCATCGCCAATCACTTTGCAGTTTGTCATGGTAAAATCATTGACCTGCTGAATGTCAATACTGTGCTTGTCATCTGCTGCCTGATTGAAAATGATATTTTCAAATGCAACATCGGCATCCCACTTCTTACTGCCGACTCTCTTTTCATAGTAACCGATGGTGAAGAGACCGGTAAAAGTCACTTCGGCACCCTCTGCGGCAATAAATTTGAGATCGCCCTTCTGTTCCATACTTCTGGCATCAAGGGTAATGTCCTCTGCATAGGTTCCGGCTGCAAGGGTAATGGTGGTTGCGTCAGTGGTGCTTGCAGCATTAACTGCAGCAGACAGCGAATTAAACGCAGTACTGCCCCAAATCAGACCGGATGGTTTTTCTGTATCCGCATTGAATGCGGCTTCGTCCGTCCAGTTTAAGTTCACATAAATTTCAGCCATTTTTCACCTCAATTTTTTGAGTTTTTTGTATATTGCACAATATAAAAACACAACAGGAGCCCTCTCCCACCATCTGACGGGAAAAAGCTCTTGTTGTGTTTCTATCAAAAATCAGCCTTCCGGCTCCGGAAAATTGCCTGCTCACAGCCTCAACCCTCCGGCAAACGAAAGAATCACACTTCTTGCTGATGAACGGTTGACAAGCCGTTCAAAACAACGTTTAAAATGTGCCTGCACCCTGCGTTTTGCAAATCCCCGGTTCCAGCACACAACGGCGGCGAATCCGGAAATTTTCTCAACGACGATCCGGTAGAGCGTGCAAACCGCACCGCTGACACAAATCCAATCCGAAGTTGACACAACAGGACCGTCAAGGGCAACACAGACAGAGTCTGCAGAACTCTGCCCCTTACCTGACACAACGCAGTACTCTCCCTGAGTCTGATTTTCAGCGTCCTGACAAACAGACCGGCAGACAGAAAAAGAGCGTGACAAAACAGCACAATCCGTTACGGCTGCCGTCATGATCACGTCGTCATTTTTTGTACTCATCGTTCTTCCTTTTCCGATTTCCGGGTATCAACTACGTTGAGAATATAACATTTTCCCGCTGATTTTGCAATGTTTTTTTTAT
This sequence comes from Victivallaceae bacterium, assembly GCA_045633645.1. Taxonomy (GTDB): domain Bacteria; phylum Verrucomicrobiota; class Lentisphaeria; order Victivallales; family Victivallaceae; genus UBA1784. The sequence goes on from JAZQYS010000552.1 coordinate 3,458, forward strand.
AAAAAAACGTTTTTTTTTCGTTTTTTCCCAATTTTCAACAATTTTTTCAGCAGAAAACACCCCCGAACCCGTTTTTCCCCTGTTGCAAAATTCCTGCAGAAGTGTTATATTCTACCCGGAACCCCAAAAAGAACGGAATTTCAAAAATGAGAAAAAATTATCTTCATCTGGACTTCAAAGGCATCACGCCGCTTGCCCCCGACTGGCCGAAATACCTTGAGCATTTTCACAGCCTCGGTTTTGACGGTCTCATCCTCGAACTTGACTGCAAATACGCCTGGAAAACATGGCAGGGCGCAACTCTTGATTACTATTCTGAAAGTGACATCAAATCCATGATTTCCGCCGCAAAAAATATGAACTTTGAAGTTTCGCTTCTTATTCAAATTCAAGGCCATCTTGAATGGGCGCTTGACAAAGAAAAATACGCTTCTTTAAGAGAGAAAAACTTCATCAACGAAATCTGTCCCTGCAACCCCGATGCCGTCAAAAAAATTGAAGAGTGGATTGACGAAGCAATCTCCCTTTGCCCGGACGCGCCGTACCTTCATCTCGGCGGCGATGAAGTCTGGCACTTATGCACTTGCGACAAATGCAAAGAGCGTGCAAAAGATGCCGGCGACCCCAAAATGGCAATCTATCTTGAACATGCCAAACGCTGTTGCGAAAAAGTCGTAAAAAACGGTATGCGCCCCATGCTCTGGTCCGATATGTTCGTCAGCAGAAAATGTTATGAGCCGATCAAAACACTCCCGGAAGAAACGATAATTGTAAATTGGAGTTATCACGAAAAAGCTCCTTTCCCCGGTTTAAAAGAACTTCAACAAACAGGATATGAAATCTGGGGTTCACCCGCCATCAGATGCGGCTGGGGTCCGGATTATCTGTCAGGCATTTATGACGAAAAAGGTGTCGCAGACAGAATTGCCAATATCAAACAATGGCAGCAGACAGGAATCAATCTGCTCAACACCGTTTGGGGACGTCCCTCAAGTTTCAATTTTCTCTATCCGCCATACCACTGTTTTGCCGATGCTTTTGCAGCCGCCGGAAGAGACGGAGAGACATGGAACATAAATGGAGACGATTTCTTCGCCGTTCAAACCCGGCAATGGCGGGAACTTGAAAAAGAATACCATCAGCTTCAGCAGAAAGGTCTGCTGATTTTCAAAATGAGTACCGCCCTCAACCGGGTTGCAAAATACATCGGACGGCGTCCAGGTCTTTTCTGCGCCGACTGCATGAAACCTGCAGAAAAATTGCAGGAGGAAATCGGACAGCTCAGAGAAAAGCTTATGGATTTCTTTTTACAGAACGGTCTTTCGGATGCCGAAGAATTTATTGAAGAACGTCTCGCCATGCTGACGCCGCCAATAGATCCCCCGGCTGATCCCGAGCGCGAAAAAAGCGAGGAACTCTGACATATTTTTCTATTTGCGGACTGTTGTATTTTCCGGAAACTTCAGTCCGCAATCTGTTTTTACAGTATTTTCGGCGGATTTTGTTTATAAACAAAAAAATCCGCTTGATTTATTTATGTATGCTTGTTACATTAATACCTGATTGACAACAAAAATTTTTATGCGAAATTTTCAATTGCCGTAAAAAAACACCGCAATTCTGAAACTTCCGCTTTCAGGAAAGGACATATATGAGCAGCACGCCTCAGGAAAACTTCACAGGCTTGCAGTGTCTTCAAATGCTGCTGTCGCAAACCCGGCGCAACGTTAATTTCATGGCACTGGTTTCCAACGAAGTACAACAGGAATTTCTCAAAGACAACCATGCAGTCATCACAAAAATCGCAGATGAACAACAACTGCGTCCGGAACCGATTGACGATATAAAGAACCTCTCAAATTACAACGGTCCGGTGCTTGCACATCTGAACACCGGCGGTTGGATTCTCATCATCAACAGCGCACAACTTTTTTCGGGCGATAAAGTCTCTATTTTTGATCCGTCTCTCCCCGCAGAAAACCAAAAACTGCTCGTTCCCAAAGATCAGCTGCTCTCCCGGGTCACAACCGACAATATCGTCTTCAGAAATCTCACACAGGTTGACTCCACAAAGCAAACAAAACTTTATGCGTTTTCAGCAATTGCCGGACATCACAACGCCCCCGTTGATCTCCGCGAAATCATGCATGAATACGCCATCGGTGAGGAAGAGGTCTCTGAACTGCTTTTCAAACAAATCGTCAACGACCGCGGATTCAAATTAAAAACTATCCATCAATCCTGGGATAAACTCCTGCGCAGCGAAACCGTCTTTCCCTGCATCGTTGAAAAGAAAAACGGCAAATATGCCATCATCTGCGGCATCCGCAAAAAAGAAGACCAGCAGGATATTGTCATCGTTGATCCGGAAGAACAGCAAAATACCGGTCCGGGGAAATTCCTGTTTCTCTCCAAAGAGGATTTTGAACAAAAATATTCAGATAAACTTACTCTCCTCAAAAAAATCTACAAACTCTCTGACGAAAGCCAGCCTTTCTCCCTGCGCTGGTTCATTCCGGAATTCATCAAAAACAAAGCCATTTTCGGACAAATTATCCTGATGGTTGTTCTGTTAACGATTTTCTCTCTGGTCGTTCCGCTGTTCTTCCAGATTGTTGTGGATAAAGTTCTTGTCAACGCTGCTTACAACACTCTGAACGTACTGGGTGTCGGTATTCTGTGCGTAATTTTATTCAACACACTGACCAGTTATATCCGCAGTTATCTGCTGCTCTTTGCGACAAACAAAATCGATATTTCAACTGCCACAAAGACATTTACACATCTTATGCGCCTGCCGGTGGATTTCTTTGACAAAGTCCCCTCCGGCGTGCTTTTGAAGCACATGCAGCAGACTGAAAAAATCCGCGGATTCCTCTCCGGCAATTTGTTCTTCACTCTGCTGGATATCTTTGCACTCTGCATCTTTATCCCGTTTCTGATGTTTTACAGCATGACATTGACTTTTATCGTGCTGGGATTCTCCGCTCTGATGGCTCTTGTCATCGCCTGCCTTATCAAACCATTCCAGCGGCGTCTGGATGAACTCTATCAGGCAGAAGGGAAACGCCAGAGCATGCTGGTTGAAGCCATCCACGGTATTAAGACAGTAAAATCCCTCGCTCTGGAACCCGTTGAGAGAAAAATCTGGGATGACTCCACCGCTTACGCAATCAAGTCCTATTTCCGCGTCGGCAAAATTTCAATGACCGCCCAGAGCATAAGCCAGATGCTTGAAATGATGATGACCATCTGTGTTATCTGGATCGGCGCACATCTGGTCTTTGATCATGTAATCAGCATCGGTGCGCTGATTGCGTTCCAGATGCTTGCCAACCGGGTTACCGGTCCGCTGGTCAAGATTGTCGGACTCATCCACGAATATCAGCAGATTGCTCTCTCTGTCCGTATGCTCGGCGTCGTCATGAATACCCCGCCCGAACCCGCAGGCGGCGGTGTCCGCAACGCTCTCAAAGGCGGTATTGAATTTGAAAACATCACCTTCCAGTACGGTCCGGATCTGCCGCAGGTCATCAAGAATTTCTCCCTCAAAGTCAATCCCGGAGAAACCGTCGGTTTTGTCGGACGTTCCGGCTCCGGAAAAACCACCCTCACCAAACTGCTTCAGGGACTTTATCCCGTTTCCCAGGGACTGCTCAAAATTGACGGTATCGACATCCGCGAAATTGACAAAACCCACCTGCGCCGCAATATCGGCGTAGTTCTTCAGGAAAACTACTTCTTCAGCGGAACTGTCCGTGCCAACATCAGTTTGCCCAAGCAGAATGCAAGTCTTGAAGAAATTATTTATGTCGCCAAACTTGCCGGAGCCGACGAGTTCATTCAGAAGCTTCCGCGCGGATATGACACGGTCCTTGAAGAAAACGCCGCCAACCTTTCCGGCGGTCAGAAGCAGCGGCTGGCGATTGCCCGCGCACTGCTGACCAATCCGCCGATTCTGATTTTTGACGAGGCAACCAGCGCACTTGACCCCGAAAGTGAAAACGTCATCCGCAAAAACCTCAAAGCAATTGCCCGGGGCAGAACGGTTCTGATCGTGTCGCACAGACTTTCGATCATCAACCACGCCGACAAAATCATCGTTATTGACGGCGGCGTTCAGACAGAATGCGGCACCCACAACGAACTGCTGGCAAACAACGGCATTTACAGCGAATTCTGGAAACAGCAGATGAACCATGAGGATTGATAAATTATGAAAGACAATACACCGCAAAATATCGTGGAATTTCAGCCGGATGCTCTGGAAATCAGAAATGAGCGTCTGTCCCCCTTTATCAGATTCTGCGTCTGGCTGCCGTTCATCATCGTTCTGCTCGCCATCATCTGGGGAATCATTGCCAAGGTTGATGTCGTTGTTCAGGGCGGCGGCAAGCTCGTGACAAACGAGTCAACAATCGTCATGAAACCCCTTGAAAGATCCGTCATCAAAAAAATCAATGTCAAAATCGGCGATATCGTCAAACAGGACCAGATTTTAATAACCTTTGACCCGACGATCAACAAGGCAGAGGCAGACCGCCTCAACAACGAAATACTGGCGCTGGATGCTCAACTGAAACGTCTGCGTGCAGAATTTCTCAAACAACCCTATACCGGCGGAAAAAATCAGTTTGAAAAATGGCAGTTAGCCATCTACAAACAGCGTCAGGAATACTACAAAGAAAGAATCAGTTATTTCAACGAAACCCTGATGCAGGTCAAAGCCTCCATCAAGAGCAGAAAAGACAATCTGCAAAGTCAGAAAGAGCGTCTTGCCGCCGTCCGTCAGCTGGAAAACATGTTCAAAACGCTGCACTCCAAACAGGCTGCATCTTTGAAAGAGCTGATTCAAATGTCCATCTCCCGTATGGAAATGGAAGCTTCTGTTGACGAACTTGAAAATGCCATTCTGGAACTCAATCACCGTTTGGGAACCACCAAGGCGGAACTTAATTCCTTTATTCAGGAGTGGCGCAACCAGCTTTCTGAAAACATGGTGACTGTGGACAGAAACCTCACCTCTGTCAAAAAAGAATATGACAAAGTCGCCCGTCTGATTGAATACGTCTATCTGCGCGCCCCCTGTGAAGCCGTCGTTCATGAAATCGCCTCATTCTCCCCCGGCTCTGCCGTACAGGAAGCCGAAGCTCTTATCACGTTAATCCCCCTCGGCAAAACCATTGAGCTTGAGGGAGAAATCCGTCCGCAGGATATCGGAAAAGTCAAAGTCGGTTCCAAAGCGCGTGTCAAACTGACCGCCTATCCTTTCCAGAAATACGGAACCCTTGACGGTGTCGTCAGAACAATCTCAGAAAACACCCTTCAGAAAGGACAGGAACCGCAGAGCGCCTACTACCGCGCCCGTATCCTCATCAGCGGAAAACTCAAAAATGTGGATTCAAACTTCCGTCTGATTCCCGGCATGGAGGCTCAGTGCGAAATCAAATGCGACCGCAGACGTGTCATCACCTACGTTCTGTATCCGTTGATAAAAGCACTGGATGAAACGGCAAAAGAACCGTAATTCAGAAAATTCAACGCAAAAAAAGACTTGCAGCGTTCTTCAAAAAACTGCAAGTCTTTTTTTATTTTTCTGAAATGTCAGCAGAAAATCATAACCAGCAAGCCGGCGGCAATGACAGCAACACCGACAACTTTTGTCCAATAGGACTTTTCATGAAGAATGGTGACTCCGGCAATGAATCCGACCGGCAGACTGATTTGGCGGAAAGCCTGAAGAAAACTTACGTTGGTAACGTACCCCATGGCAAAAAGAACAAGTCCGTAAGCCGAAGAACTGCAAACACCGGCAACAACAGGATACAGCGGACGTTTCAAAAGTTCTTTAAAACACGCCCATTCCTCTTTGCTGCAGCGGACACAGAAAAGTTCTCCCCATGCCATGCAGAATTCAATCAAAAACAAATATCCGAGCGTATCCGCAACCGAGATTTTACCTGAAATATCGCGGATAATCTTGATGGCAGAACTGTCAAAAATGGTATACATCGTTGTTCCCAACGCCCCCATCAAGATAAAGACGATAACCGAACTGCAATAGGCTTTCAGCGAAAATCCTTTGAGCGATTTCAACGGCATGAGGAAACATCCCCCGGTAATCAAAAGCATACCAGCATAATCAAACCAATCCAGCTGTTCTCTGCCCAATTTAAAAAAAGTGGTAACAAGAGCAACCATCATCACCGGCAAAGCCCGCACCACAGGATAAACAAGAGAAATATCACTCTTTTTATAACCGTAAGCAAGACCGGTCATGTAAATAATTTCTCCGATGACACTTCCCGCCGCCAACAGATAAAAACTCAAAGGCAGCTGCGCCAGATGAATATCCGAAGCAACAAAAAAAGGCAGCCAGATCACCGAGGCGGTAAAAGACATGAGCGAATAAAATGCAAGAGACGGGGTCGTTCCCTTTGAAAGCATATTCCAGGCAACGTGGAGAAACACCGAGACAAAAATCAGAAAAAAAGCAATCAAAGTCATTTTTCAACCTCTTTCATCAATCTTGCCAGACAAGTTTTGTGACTGTATCAGCAATATCCTGACGGGCGGCTATGCCGTCATCATGAGGTCCGAACAAATTGGTAAGGACGATACAGAATCGGCCTTTTTTGCCATCTATCCACATGGATTGTCCGCTGGAACCGCTGTGAAAAATGGTTTGTTCAGAGAAAATTCCGGGCAGCAGCCGCGGAGTCATATCCCAACCGAAAGAACGGCAGCGCGAAGCGTTGGGCGTGTAGTTGCAGAACATCTCTTTCTGAGCAATATCCGTGGCAAACACGCCCTGTCCTCCGCGCAGGAGCATACGGGCATAACACGCCATATCCACCGCTGTCGTAAAAATACCGGCATTCCCCATTGCCCGGGGCTGAAAGATTCTTGCCCAACGGTCAAAAATCACCGCAGGGTCGCTGTCCATACAGCGGCTGTGGATAACCAGACGTTCACGGGCATGCTCATGCGGCACAGCCCATGCCGTATCGGACATGCCCAGCGGTTCAAAGATGTTTTTACGGGCGAATTCGTCCAAACCGGCACCTGAAAGTTTTTCAATAATAAACCCCATGAAGTGATAGTTGACACAGCTGTAATAAAACTCCTGCCAGGGTTTGCGGAGAAAAGAAGAGTGCAGCATACGTTTAACAAGTTCATCAGATTCAACGCCAAGCGGATAATCCGGTTCAAGTCCGGAAAAATGCGAAGCAAGCATTCTGAAATCAACCGGATCAGGCATGTTTCCGGCATATTCCGGCAGATAATCGGTAAAAGGACGCTCAAGGTCAAGTTCGCCGCGTTCAGCCAGCAGCAGAATACTTGTTGCAGTACCGAGGGGTTTGGAAATACTGGATATATCAAATACGGTATCCGTACTCATGGCACGTCCGGTATTTCTATCCGCCAATCCCTGCGTATGACAAAAGAGATCCTCTTTTTCAGTTCCAGCCAGAACAACAGCGCCGTCAAATATGCCGCGCCGGATATACTCGTTTATTTTTTCCTGATACATGATTTCCCTCCGGTATGATATCGTTGTGACAAAGAGGAATATACCCCTGAAAAAAATTTTTTCAACCTGAACGGAAAAGAAAATACACAATCCATCAAAAAACTGCATATTTTTTTGCAATATCCAGTCAAAACGGCATTGACTTTTTATTTCAACAGATATATATTAGTAAAATGACGGAAGTTAAAACCATTTAAAGAATTGAAAGGGGGTGAAAAAGTCATGGATACCGAAGTCAGCGTGAAGAAAGGTGAATTGATCGATCGCGCCCTGCGTCGTCTGAAAAAGAAACTGGACAAAGAGGGTACTCTCAAAGAGCTGCGCAATCGTCGTCACTACGAGAAACCCAGCGAAATCAAACGTCGCGAAGCCAAACAGCGTCGTCACTGATGAGCCAGGACAGAAGATCCGGAAGATACACGTCTTCCGGATTTTTTGTTTTTAAAGACCTCAAAAAGAGACGTTTTTACAGTTTTACGCTTGAAAAAATCCCTGTTTATCTGTATCTTATGAAAAGTGATTGTAAAAATCATTAAAAAAAGACAAAAGAATAATTCAGTTGACTGTAACAATATGTTTGAACACATTACATTAAAAACTTTAAAATCCTCCGGGATTCCGGCGATTGTGCTGCCGGCAGTGCTTTGTCTCTGCGGATGCGGGGAACCGGTTCCTCCGCCCCCGACGGAAAAGGCTGAATTGGTTACCCGTTTTTTCGCCAGTATCAGCAGCAAAGATGTCAATTCCGCAATGCGGCAGGGCGTCAAATTGCGTTCACTTGACAAGCACAATGAAAACATCATCCGTCTGGTTGAGATTCAGCAGTGCAATGCCTATATTGAAATGGCTCAGAAAAAGCTTAATTCGGGCGATGTTGACGGTGCAATCTCTGTTCTCAGAAAAGGTGTTCAACTGCACCCTGAAAACGTCACACTCAGGGAAATGCTGCCCAGAGTCCGCCAGTTGAGAAATGCAAAAAAACTGATACGCGGAATGAAATCCGCAACGACTTCAATTGCCATGCGCTCTGCTTTAACTGCCGCGAAAATCGGTTTATCTTTAAACACAACACCTGCGCTGCAAAAATACTTTGACCGTTACGAAAAACGAATCGAAGCAGTTGAAGTAAAGGAAAAAGCAGAGGCAGAAGCCAAAGAAAAAGCTGAACGCGAAAAAGCAGAAAAATCTTCTGCAGCAAAAAAGGCACCGAAAGAACCGGAATTATCCCCGGCTGATAAAAAGTGAAAAGACTGATTCTTTTATTGCTTTCGGGAGTGTTCTTCTGTGCAGGAGCAGCCCCCGCAATTACGCTGCCTGAAACCACAGCCACGGTGGATGGCGTCCGTATTCCCTCAAGCGCAATCCAAAACGGATGGAACCGTATTACGCAGGAGTTGCCGGATAATGTCCCTCCGGAATCACTGGAACGAATTTACAGGAATCTGACTGAACAATACATCTGGCAGCGCGAAATAAGAGAAATGCTTGCTGAATCCGGTCAAAAAATCAATAGGGAAACTGCGGAAAAATTTCTCAGAATCCAGCAAAAAAAGTATTCCTTCAACACAAAAAAAATCCCTCAGGAAAAACTCACACAACTACTGGATTCTCCGCATTTTCAATTAAAAAGTGCCATTCATTTTCACCTGAAGTCCACAGTTCCCGCCAAACTTCAGGTCAACCGGGCAGAAGTTGAAAATATCTATCGTTCCATGCCGGAAAAATTCAGAGTTCCCGGAAAAGAAAACTGGGGTATCATAGAAGTCAGTAACCGTCAGGAGGCCGAAACCGTCCGGGCATTGCTGCTGCAGGGCAGTTCCTTTGAATCAGTTGCAAAACGTTTTTCTCCTGAAGGAATCAAAAGCCCCCTGCCCCGGGAATTGACTGAAAAAGGTAAAACTATAAAAGTTAATGAGATCTCTCCCGTCCTGAAATCTGAAAACGGCTGGATTGTTGCAAAATTACATTCAAGAGGGCAAAGTTCAGTTGCACCGCTTGAAAAAGTTTATCCGCAGCTTGCCCTGGAATTGGAAGCCGCAAAAGAAAGTGCTGCTCTGGCAGAAATTCTGCAGCAACGCCTTGCTCGAAAAAAAATCATCTACTTTCCGCTGAAACAATAAATGATTTTTCAATACGGCTTCAAAAAATTTAAATTCTGTTTGATTTTATTCCCCCTCACATGTAAGTTATATAAGAAAACAATTTTTTCATTATCCCAATAAAATAAAAAACAGGTAAAAAATTATGAAAATCAAATTCGGAACAGCCCGCAGCTGCACCAATCCGGAACTGCCGATTTCTCTGGCAGGTTATTTCAACAGACGTCCCTGGACCCACGTTCTTGACGACATTGAAGTCCGTGTTGTTGCGTTTCAGGATGGCGGAGCTTACAGTGCCATCATTCAGTTTGACCTGCTGGCAATCAACAGTAAACTCTACAAATATATCTTTGATGCCATTAAAGCCGCTGGCATGAAAGACTTTTCTTCAAAAAATGTCTTAATCTGTGCCACCCACAGCCATACCTGTCCGGATCCCTACACCGATAAAAACAGTATGGAATACTGCCGTTTCATCGCAAAGAAAGCCGCAGAATCCCTCAAAGCGGCAATTGCCGATCTCCGCAGCGGTGAAGTGTTTTACACCATGGCACAGGATGCCCGTTTCCAGTTCAACCGCCGTTACTGGATGAAAGACGGTTCCGTTGTGACCAATCCCGGAAAACTCAATCCTGAGATTGACCGTCCCGAAGGCGCCATTGACCCCCAGATTCCGGTCATCGCCATCAAAACGGATAAGGGTATTGAACTTATGCTGACCAGTATCGTCAACCACACCGACACCATCGGCGGTTGCGGTGTTTCCGCAGACTGGCCGGGCTTCATGCGCCGTAAAATCGAACCGCAGCTGGCTCCCGGCGCAATGTTGATGCCCCTGATCGGAGCTTCCGGCAACATCAACCACTTTGATGTTTCAACCGACATGAACCAGACCTGCTACGATGAACCCAAACGTATCGGAGAAGGTTACGCTGAAAGCGTTCTCAAAGTGCTGGATACATTGACTGCCGCTCCCGGCAAAGGTATCAAAGTAGCAACTCAGAAAGTCAGATCTTCTCAGCGCATCGTTGATCCGGCAGAAGTCGCAGAAGCCAGAGCAACTGTCAAAAAATTCGCCGATGTGGATATTTCCAAAGTCGGTACTGAAGTTGATTTGACAAGTGAAGACCTTGCCAAAGGTGCGCCCTTCGCGCTTAAATTCTTTGCGGTAAAACTGCTGGAACTGGTTGATGAACCCAAAGTGCCGAACTTTCTGCTGACAAAATTTGAGTTCGGCTCTCATCTGGTCATTGCCTCTCTGCCGAGTGAACCCTTTGTTGAAATCGGTCTGACTGTCCGCAGATCTGTGTTCCGTGACAAGTTCTGTATGATTACCTCTCACGGCAACTACAACGGCGGCAAGAAGTTCGCCAGCGGTTACATTCCAAACTCCTGGAACTATGGACGCGGCGGCTATGAAACCACTCCCAGAAGCAGCGGCTACGGCATTGATACCGCCGACGCTCTGATTGCCGGATGGAGAAAACTGGCTCTCAAGTAATTTGAACAGCTCAGAAAAAATTGAAAACCGAGGGAATAACAAAATCTTCCCCCGGTTTTATTTTGACCGCATTCGGGAACAAATCAGTCCATGTCCGGCATAGAGCCGAAATATAAAAAAGTAACATCAATGCTTGACTTTCAGCAACTTCTGCATTACATTATAGACAACGCTCCGTAACATTTATGACAGAAGGGTATTGTTATGGCAAAAGAAATCATTTCTACCGGCAGAAGTTTTTCTGAATTAAGTAAACGTTCCTGGAATTCACTCAAAGCAAAAAGATGGTTTGCTTTGGGAATTTCACT
>JAZQYS010000553.1:0-2017 GCA_045633645.1 Victivallaceae bacterium
CCTGTTCCGGCAGTTGAGCGCACAGACGGCACCCTGCATTTCACCCGAATAACAGGAAGAGACGGTTTCGGTGTTTACTCTGAACTTTTCCCCGTTTCTCCCGGAGGTACACTCACAATTGCTGCCAAAGTCAAAGGGCAAGGCCGCATCTCCTTTTCCCTCCATCACTGGAGCAAAGACAATAAATGGCTGGCTTTTGCCAAAGGTCCGACTGCAAAATTAACCGGAGATTGGAAACAAGTAATTGTTCATTTTCCCATTGTCAACAAACGTCCGGGAACAGTTACAGGAAAACTGCGGATCATGTTCGGTGCAGGTCACGGTGAAACACTTTCCATCAAAGAGTTGAAAGTTGATTATACTCCGGGCAGGTACATTGCAGGAAGCGGCAGTTTTGCAAAACCCTGGCAGGTCTTTCTGCCGGTGGATAAAAACTATTCGCTCCCCACCTCGGCATTAAAGACAATGCCCGAAAACATTGCAGGAATAAAATCCCGCAAGATGAGACCTCAAAACAATATGTTGGATTTTGCGCCTCTTTTCAAGTCAGACAGAAAAAATAAATGTGCCTGGCTGTTCAATGAAATCAACTCCCCCGGTGTCAGAGAATTTACCATCGGTGCCGGTGCCGACTGGTGGATGCAAATCTTTGTCAACGGCAAAATCGTCATTGATACAACTCGTTCCGGCAACGGAGAAGGGAAAATGGGTATTTCCAATCATCTGGGAACTGCCTGGCTGAAAAAGGGCAGAAATACCGTTGCAGTCAAATTCATTCCCGGTGCGGGAAGCGCAAAATTTTATATCGGCGGTCCTGATGACCTCAGAGATCAGGAATCCTGCCGGATTGTCAAATATATCATCAATGATGACTTTGAAAAAAATATCCGGCGTCCCGGTTCTCCTGAAATCGTCACCGGACTTATTTCTCACGGACTGCTGGTTGAAACCAGACAGGGCAGATACAAATCAGAAAGCGTCTTGATTACGCCGCAAAAAATAGAGATGCCCCTCAATCTGTCCGATTCCCGTTTTGCCGCCGGATGGCGTTTGTATGACTTGACCGGCTCACTTCAGGGCATTTTCGGAAAAAACATGCTGAAACTCACCCGGCAGAAAGATAAGATTGCAACAGAACTTTTCAGCAGCGGCAGAAAGGTGTTTTCTCTGCCGGTTGCCCTCTCTCAGCTTCCGGCGGATTATCTTCTTGCGATAGACCGCAACGGCGGCGTTTCTTTATCCGTCAAAAGTCTTGCCGACAGTTCAAAACAGCAGAAATCCGGCAAAATTGCGCCTGCCGGGCACTTCTCTCTGAAACTTGAAAAAAACAGTTCTGCGACCGTTGACGAACTCTGTACCGGACTTGCCGTTCCCGCTGAAAAAAAGAAAACGTTTCCGCTGAAACTTGAACCTGCAAAAAAATTTGATCCCGTATCAGCCGGATGGAAACTTACCTTTGAAGAAAATTTCAGCGGAAAAACTCTTGACAAAAAACTCTGGCAGATCAGAAATCCCGCTTATGTCAAACTTGACGGCAAAGGACATCTGATGATCAAAGCCGACGTTTCCTCTTTTGGGAAACTCAGTTCCGGCAGCATACAAACCAAAAACTTTTTCGGATACGGCTGGTATGAAGCACGTCTGAAATTCACCCGTCAGCAGGGCTGGTGGTCCTCATTCTGGCTGTGGGGTACCGGACACAATCCCATGCTTGACGGCATTGAAATAGATGTCTTTGAAGATTACTACACCCGTAAAGCTCTGCCCGGGAAACCGTTGACTCTTGACCATAATCTCCACACCATGACCGGAAACACCGGCAAAAGCTGGAACTATCTTTCAACGATTCCGGCAAAAGCGTTTGAAGAATTCCACACCATTGCCTGCAAGCGCACGCCATTTGAAATATCCCAATATCTTGACGGTAAACTGATTGCCTCAACAGCAGCGCACAGTCCCCATGACGGTGTGGTGTTTGATCCGGTCAACCACGGCGGAGGTCAGGCAAAACTGCAGG
>JAZQYS010000554.1:0-3632 GCA_045633645.1 Victivallaceae bacterium
TTACTGAAAAAAACTTAAAAAATTTCAACAAAAATTTCAACAAATGTCTCCCGGGGGGATCAGATGCCAGGCTCCCGGAGTTTTTCTGCCGGTTCTGAAACGTTCTTCAAGAATTTCAAGAGCGCATTGAAAGTGTCCGGAAAGATTGTGGTCAAGGACCGGAATAGAGTCTGTCTTTTCTTGCGGATCGCTTGCGATTGTTATGATTTCTATGTCCTCCGGCACGCGCAGGGCTGTTTTTTTACAGGCGAGCGGTAGACTGCCGCCGAGCGGAGGGTAAATAATGGAATCCATATTCTGTCCTGCGATTCGCAGCCAATTTGAATAAACAGAGACAATATCTTTTTCTTCGCCCTGCATAATTTGAGAAGCTGAAAAACAGAGCTGGTCAAGTTCTTTTAAAGAGAAACCGTATGAACTCATAATGCGGCGCCAGGCGGCAACGCGGAGCATTTCCAGCTCCTGTTCCGGCTGATATACCACGATTCCGGTTTTGAAACGCTTGCGGCTGCGGAAATATTCAATGCAGCGGCGGATGGTTTCGTATTCATCTGAAATAATGCTGCACACATCCGTATTGCCCGAAAGCTGCCCGATGACGACAACTCTTTGGACGACGTGTCCGAAAGTTGCGGCAAAGTTTTCCCACTTGATCCGGGTGTAAAACAGCACTGAATAGGCATCCGGTGAATTGATCATGGGAACGCATGAAGAAAAATCTTTTCGGGGGAGAGTCAACACCCGGACTTCCCAACCGGATTCTTCAAACAACCTTTTTCCCTCGTTCACAATATGCCATTGCGGCGCTTCAGAAGAGAGAGATGTGATGAAATTGACGATTTTTTGAGAAGAAACGATATCCGGACGGACGTAGCAGACAAAGTACCCCACGCCGTTTTGCGCTTGGACATAGCCCTCTTTTTCCAGCAGTTTCATCGCTCTGCTGACGGTGACGTAACTTGTGTTGTACTGCTGACAGAGTTGATGAAGTCCGGGGAAACGGTCGCCGTAAGAAAATTCTCCGCCTGTTATTCTGGCTGCGAGAAGTTCTTTGAGTTTGACTCTTTTTATGCTGCTGCCGGTGCCGGACATATTTTATCTCAAATGAAGAATGTGTTTCATATAGGCAAAAACGCAGTCTCCCATCTGCTTGTAGCCGGAGGGATTGGGATGAATGGCGTTGATCTGACGCAGAATTTTCTTTTCGCAATGCATGCTTGCGGATTCTTCCTGCTCGGGATATCCGTTGTCTCCGTCAACAACTGCGTGAACAGGTATGACGCCGACGTTGAATTCTTTGACCGCTTTGAGGAACTTTTTGTGGTAATAAAGATGATTTTTACGCCACTGCCAGAGCGTGTAACTGCACTGATAATTGGTTCCGAATGCGTCCTGATTGAATGCGCCCGGCGTGATCGTCGCAAAGGCAATGTGAACAGAGGGATTCAATTTGCGGAATTCTTCAACGATTTTTTTCATATAAGGATAGATATCCTTTTTCCAGATACCGTCGATTTCAGCGTTGGATTTGGCACAGAAGACATTGTTTGCTCCCAGCATGACCAGAAGGGTGTCCGGAGATTTTCCCTGATTGTATTTGTCGCAGTACTGTTTGAGATCAAATTTGTATCCGTCTCCGTCGGGGAAGAGAAAACGGCTGTTTCTGACCCAGGGACGGCGGGGATGAAGTCCGTCGTTTTCACTTGACTCATCAATGCCGTATTTGGTGAAAAAGCTGTTCCAGCCCCAGCCGCCGTATCCCTCGTGGGCAACGCCGCCCGGGATCGGGTCAACATATCCGCCTGAGTTGGTTCCAACCATGGAAAAATCAACGTTTTCTTCAGCTTTCATCAATTCAAAGAGACGCTCAGGGTAACCGATGGCTCCCGTTTGACTTGCTCCCATAATCAGCAGGGACATCTGCTTTTTTTCTGTTACAGGCGCAACAACAACGAGTGTGGTGCTTGCCTCTTCAACAATTCCGTGGTCGTCATAAACACGGACGGTAAGTTTGTGTTCGCCGATATCTTTTTCTTCGGGAGTAGCGCGCCAGCGGGTTGAATCAGTCCGTCCGATATCGCAGATGACTTCAAAGGCATAATTTTTATAATTGATGACAGTGACGATATTGTTGAAGTAGATATTACATTCTATCCCGGGAACAGCATAGATTTTTTCAGTCAGCAGCAGATTGACCCTTCGCGGATTGAACTGCGTCTTGTTGATGAGCAGGGCAAAAGCAATCATTAAAACGGCAAGACAAATCAACATTGTAACCATAAAAAGAACTCCTTGATTTTTATTTCAGTTCAGGTAATATACCATTTTTATACCTGATTTCAAATCGTTTTTATGAAAATACGGTTGAAAAAAACAGACAGAGTGATATTTTAAGAAAAGATCTTTGTCTGAGGTGTTGCGTATATGACCAATCTTGTTGTGAAGTTTTTTCCGCTGTGTGCGGTTTTGTTTTCTGCGTTTGCCTGTGTGTTTCCGGGGACGTTGAATCAGTTGGGATTTCTGATTGTGCCAATGCTCGGATTTATCATGCTGGGCATGGGGGCAACGCTTTCAGTGTCCGATTTTGTCAAAGCGGCAAAAGATCCCCGGGGCGTTCTGATCGGACTTTTTCTGCAATTTCTTTTAATGCCGCTTCTGGCATATGTTACAGGAAAAATTCTCCGTCTGCCTGAAGAACTTTTTATCGGTCTTGTCATGGTCGGAACCGTTGCCGGCGGAACAGCCTCAAATGTGATAGCCTATCTTGCCGGAGGAAATGTTGCGCTCTCAATAACCATGACCGCGTGTTCCACCGTTGCCGGAATTTTTCTCACGCCGTTTCTGTCATGGCTGTATCTTGGTAAAACCGTTGAAGTTCCGGCGTTTGCCATGTTTGAAAGTATCGTCTGCGTGGTTGCTGTTCCCGTGGCATTGGGCTTGCTCATCAACCGTTTGTGCCGCAAAAAACAGGAATTGCTCAATAAAATCTGTCCCGTACTTTCGGTTGCGGGAATTGTTTTTGTCATCGGAATCATCGTTTCTCTCAATGTCGGAACGCTTGTCAAAAGCGGACTTCCGGTTCTGGGGGCGGTTATTCTGCACAATGTTTCAGGCATGGCGGCGGGATATTTTCTTGCGCTGTTGTGCAAATGCGATAAAAAGACCGCTGTAACTATTGCAATTGAAGTTGGTATGCAGAACTCCGGATTGGCAGCGGCTCTGTCCAAACAGTTTTTCGGAATCGCGTCGGCATTGCCGGGGGCGGTTTTCAGTATTTGGCATAATATTTCAGGCGCGGTTTTTGCCGCGTTTGCTCAAAAGAAACTTATGAGGTGAAGAATATGATTTCAGTTCAGGAATTGTCGCAGCGGGCAAAGATTGCCGCCGGTATTTTGAAAACCGTTTCAGGTCAGCGCCGGGCGGATGCCCTCAACCGCATGGCAGGGAAACTCCTTGAATGCAAAGAGGCGGTTTTTGCCGCCAACGCTGAAGATATCGCCGCAGCTCCCGGCTTGACCGACGCTTTCCGCAAACGTTTGCAGATTACTGAAAAGGTTTTCAAATATATGCTCAACCGTCTGCAGGAAGCGGCGGCTCTGCCTGACCCTGTGGGTGAAGTTCTTGAAGGACGC
>JAZQYS010000555.1:0-4264 GCA_045633645.1 Victivallaceae bacterium
GTCCGGAGTTGCCGATTGAAATGATTTTCACATCACTGTAATCGGGAGAGGATATTTCAACACGCTCAACGGAAAAGTCCTCTTTTTCGGGCAGACGTTTAAATGAAAGCGTCTTATTTTCAAATCCGTTGAGAGTCACAGCACGCTTTTCACCCAACGCACGGACTGAAAAAGTCCGTTTTTCAGGCAGGAAGTTGGTCAGGCGCACTTCTATTTCATTCCAGTCAGTCTGTTCCGCAACAGCAGTCCAGGCGTGTTTTTCATGAAGTTCATCCACAAGAATCACCGCGGCAAGTTTGCTCTGCGGCATATCAAAAGTTATGACACCGTTCTTTTGAGTAAACGCCATCTTTACCGGCTCTTTGAGGTATTGACAGAGCATGGCATACTTCACCTTGAATCCGGCCTTGTATGTAACTTTTCCAGAAACCATATCCGGATTTTCCATCGTAAGGACAGTATATTTTGATTTGCCGCTGTTGATGAATTTCTGAGAATTTCCATCTGCCTTATGAGCATAGATACGCGCATTTTTCACGGTGCTTGAAATTCCGTTCACATCGTCAAAAACGGCGTAGTTGAGGAACGGACTCACCCGCTGACGCAGTTTCAGGATATAATAGATGGAGTCAAAAAACACTACCCAGTCAAAGCGGTTGCCCAGCAAAAACGCTTCAGTAATACTCTTTTCAGACAGCGGACGGCTCCACAAACCGTTGCAGCTGCCCTGAAAAATAATCTGATCGGGAATTGTGTAACGGAAAATCGCAGGATTACGGGCAAATCCGGATATCAGGAAGTACAATTTCGTTCCGAATACATCGGCGATACCTTCAGTCAAAGCGCAGAAATCCGGTTCTTTGGCACGCATTTTTTTGAACATGTCATTCATAAATGCAAATTTAAACACCGGTTTATCGCCCTCGCCGTTGAGTTTCAAAAAGGGATTGAAGTCACCGTGATCGTTGCGGAAAACAAAAGTATCCAGATAAGCGGTGTTGCAGTGATACTGCGACACATAACGGTCGATCCATTTAAGGAGCCAGGCGGCAAATTCGCCGTTGCGCCAGTTCATCGGAATATAACTTTCTCCGTGTCCGCCGCTGACAAATTTACCGGCTTTCTGGATTTCGTTGATTTTGGCAACTTTGGGCAGAAGTTCCTCTTTATTGATATCAATAACATCACTGATGTACTCTTTGTTTTTTACAAACCACTCCCACGAGGGTGGCTGAACATCGGCGGGATATTTACTCCAGGGAATACCGAAATAATAATCGCTCAAACTGTAAAACCACGCCATACCGTTGCCGAAATAATAGTGTCCGATATAACCGCCTTTATCGCGCCAGGACTTGAGCATCTGAGCAAAAAGTTTTTCGCCGCCTTTATCCAGACGGGGCAGATAATAGGTAGGACAGGCTCCGTTCATGTTGCAGCCCCATGCCTGAATATAAGAACTTGACAGAAATGCCGCACTCTTGAAATCGCGGATCATTTCACGATAAGAAGCGTATCCGCGCACAGCTCCGGTGTGTCCGGCAGAAGAACCCTGCACCCAGAGATCAGCGTTCCTCAGCCAGGGACGATAAGTATTCACCGGATAATTCTTATAGAAAAATTCCCGGTAAATCTTTGCTCCCTCGTGCCAGGTGCCGGTAAAGGGCGCAAGAACGAAGCTGTAAGTACGTTTCTCGCCCTTTTTGATACGGTGGACACGGTTGAAAGAAAGTTCAACGGCATTCTGTCCGCCGTTGGCTTTGCTGTTGATGTGTGAGGTGATGAGAAATTTATCATGGAGTCCGAAATAAAATCCGCTGTTTTTTCCGGTCAGAATCATAAAGGGCAAACCGGCATGATCGGGATAAGTCACACTCTGTCCGCCTTTGAGGGCGGGAGAGGAGAGAAATTCTCCGGCAGAAAAGGGCCAGATGAGCGTTTCTTCTTCAGCATGGGCGGGCGTATGCAGTTCGTGCAGACGGGGAGCCTCAACTTCAATCACATCCCAGCGGGGATTTTTGTTGTCAACAATAACATCCCATTCAAAAGTCCGCTTCTGTGCGCGGATGTTGAAAGAAACCTTTATCTTTTCACGGGGGAAACTCCAGTCGATAACGACACCTTTCTTATCAGAACGGACTCTTTCAAGTTTTGCCTGAGTCTGCGAAAGATAACGTTTTTCTTTTTTTCCGGGCTGCTTGAGCAAGAGTTCAAACATGCTTTTTTCAATACCGACAGTCTGGAAAAAGTGTTTATTTGCTTTCAGTTCAATGCCGGAAAGAGAACCGTTTCTGCGGGAAAAGTAGAGTTTGCCGCATTTATTTTCCAACACAGCAAAGGCATTGGGATCATAGTTGTACACCAGACGGATATTTCCTGCGCCGGGCATAACACCCCGGGCGTCTTTGCGGAACTCAACACGGACAATCAATCCATGCGCCGTTACAGGAAAGTTTCTGACGTTTCCGTTGATGATTTTCTTAAAGCTTTTTCCATTATCAACACTTGCAAAGAGCGTGATATTTCCGCCTTTGCCCACGCGGTCAAAAAGCACTTTATCAAACGATTTCACACCGGCAGGACGGGCATTTTTAAATACCATTGATGCTGAAGATATCGTTCTGTTTTCAGCGTAAGGCAGAATGTCGGCAGGAGCCTTAGCCCCTTTGGGAACAAAAGCGATCGCACCCAGACGTTTGCCGTTGAGCAGACTGTCTATGGTAAACTGATAATTGCGTTTTTCAAGAGACACCTGCGGTCCCTTTGCCCAGAACCAGACATTGGCTGCGGGTATCAGCTGTTGAAGATGAATGGGGTATTTTCCTCCCTCAAACAAAAAGATAAACGTCCAGTTGGCTTTGGAGGGACAACGGACCCTGAAATACACATCATAAACGCCCGGCGTTTCCACATTGAATTGATAATTTGCCTTGCGGCAGTAATCAATATAACTTGTGCCGTCGGACTCCTTTTGCGGCGTGTATTCCAATGCACTTTTTTTGATCTGAATCAATTCATTTTCTTTTGCGCCGCCCCTGCGGGCAAAGACGTCTTCCTGAAAAAACAGAGAAACGGCACTTGCAGGAGAAACGTTGATGATCCCCCTGCCCTTCTGTGACGGCAGCGTTTTATGTGCTTTCAATACGCCGGACTGCATAAAACAACCGTTGGCAATATCACTTTCAAGCGGCATTACCCGCTGTTCAGCAGCAAGACTGAACGCTGCCGCAAAAATCAGAAACAGAGACTTTTTCATTTGTTTTCCTCACGCTCAATAACGACGTTTTTAACTTCAACATCTCCTTTGGAATTGCAGTTATAGAAAATAATTGAAGATTCAAACACCTTTTCAGGCGTTGTAAAAGTCACTTTCTGTTTATGCCATTTACCGTCAGCTTTGATTCGGGAAGCAAGCGTGGCAAAGCTCCGGAATTTGCGTTTCAAGTCATGGTGTCCGACAAGAACGTAATTATGCCATGCCTTGGGAGAAATCTCTCCGGATTTTCTGATTTCAAGCGACACGGTATATTTTCTTGCATTTGACAACGGAATTTCCTCTTTGCGGTACAGAAATTTGCCGTTGCCGGAAAGTTTGACACCCTGTTTGAAAAGTTCAATTTTGCGGGCAGGTTCAGCCTTGGGATACTGTTTTTCAAAAATTTCGCCCTGCGCTTTGACGGCATTCAGCCATTTGTCAGGAGCAGCATCAATTCCCTTGAGGACAAGCTGATAAGCGGGAGACTTGTACCCCTTGGCAAGATTTTTCGGGTTCTTTGCCCAGAAATAGAATTTATGATACGCCGTATGGTCCCACAACAGATAACTGCCCTGCTGCGGAAAATACTTGCTGAAAAATCCGAGGATACCCTTTTGAGCCTTGCTGTTGTAAAGCGCCCAATAACGGATTTCAGGCTCTTTTCCGCGCAGGAACCAGCCGCGGTTGCTCTTGAAAACGCCGTCCGCAAAAGTTCCGTTCGGACGGCAAATCATCCATTTATCCAGAGCTGTTGACCAGCAGAACTGAAAAACATACATGGAGTAGTACTGCTGAGGAGCAACCGCTTCAAAGGATTTGTCAATTACAATATTTTCAGGCGTAATGGTGATTTTTGCCGTCACCTGCAAGTTATTGAGCATTGAAACCTTGGTAAATTCCAGTTTTTTACCGCTGAAACTTTTGGGTTCAACTTTTGCTTCTTTTCCATCACAAACAAGTTTGAGAGAAAGAATTTTTTCTTTTCCGCCCTCAGAGTGTCCTGAGCCG
>JAZQYS010000556.1:0-2122 GCA_045633645.1 Victivallaceae bacterium
TAATAATGACAAATCCGCAACTCCGAAGGCAGAAAAATCTGGCGAAGGTGATGTTTTCGATGGTGCGCTTACAGCTCCACCGTTTCCCAATCAGCAATGGCAAAAGATAGTAAATTCCTGTACTGCCTCTTGTCAGGGGCGTGGAACATTGCCCGGGTTTATGAGTGATGCGTTGGAATTAAAAAAGAAGAACACTTTGAGTTGGCAGGAGTTATTGCGCGAATACCTGACAATGCGGATAAGTTCCAATCGCAGTTGGACAAGACCAAACCGTCGGCATATCCACCGTGATCTTTATTTGCCGGGTATATTGAAGCAGCCGGATGTTGAAATGGTTGTTGCTATTGATACCAGCGGCAGTACCCACGAATATCTGGGGGATTTTTTGGCTGAACTGCACGCAATATTTTCATCATTTACAAACTACAAGGTTACGCTCATACAATGCGATACCGAGATCAACAAAGTGGATGAATTTTCAACAGCAGAAGGAAATCTGTTTCCTTCAGGCAAAGAACAGAAAAAATTCGAGTTCAAAGGTTTTGGAGGGACTGATTTATGTCCGCCATTCGACTATGTCAAAGAAAAATCATCTTCAGATATACAATGTTTGGTTTATTTCACTGATGGATTCGGACCAACGCCACAGGATGCTCCGGATTATCCGGTAATTTGGGTATTGGTCCCTGACGGGGTTAAACCGGCAAAGTGGGGAGAAGAAGTTTATATTCAGAAAGGAGAAAAAAATGGAAAACAGTGAAAAAATCGTATGCTTGGACATTATTGAACACATCCGCAAACGTCCAGGATTGTATATCGCCAACACTGTGGGCGGCAACAACATGGAAGATGGTGTATACTCTCTCTTGCGTGAAATATTGGAAAACTCTCTGGATGAAATCAAAGCTGGTTTTGGCAACAAAATCGACATCACAGTTCGTGGCAACACTTTTTTATTGCGTGATTTCGGCCGCGGCATTCCTCTCGATAGTTTGCCAATGGTTATCACCCAAGCGCATAGCAGCGGCAAATTTGATCACTCAGTATATCAGCAATCTATTGGAATGCACGGTTTGGGGTTGAAAGTTGTCAGCGCGTTGTCTGAACACTTCTATTGCAAAACGATCCGTAACGGCAAGTACCGCAAGTTGATTACTCAACGGGGGCGGGTACTGGAAGATACCACCGACATTGCCCGCGAACCGGATGGGTGCGAGATATTTTTTCAACCCGATCCAGTTATATTTGAAAACCTGCAGATAAAAATGTTGGCTATAGAAAAAATGTTGAAAAAATATTGCAGCGCAAATCAGGCATTGCAGGTGAATTTCAATGGCAAAGAGTTGAAGTGTATTCACGGTTTAATTGATTTGCTGGTTGACATGGTCGATTTCGGAACGATGGTCGGAGAGCCATTCTATTTGCAATGTGGTGATCTGGAGTGCGTAATTTCTCAAAATGAAGTTGCCTCAAGCCAATGGTTTTCATTTGTAAATGGACATCCTACAGGTAATGGAGGAGTTCATGTTGATGCTGTAAAATCCGCATTGTGGCAAGCAGCAAACAAAATCATGAAAGGCGAGCACCACATGAAGCCGGAGGATTTATTTGCAACTGTTTCCGGCATTGTATCTGTAAATGTTGACAATCCGGAATTTGAAGCTCAAACCAAAAATCGACTCGGCAATGTGAAATTGTTCAGAAATTGGCAAATTCTTGTTCAGGATGAAATACTGAATTACTGGTTTACGGACTCCGACCAGTGCGAATCATTTTTTCAGCAGGTTGACCGTAATATCGAAAAGAGAGAGCGCGCAGAAGAAAAATGCAGTTCAGTGAGAAACAATAATAATCTGTAAAAATCAAAGGATAACAAAATGGAGAAGATTCCGCACCCAGTAATCTCAAGAGGAGAATATTCAGATTACACGATTCCGCCACTTTCACTGCTTGATGTGGAGAATGGGAAAAGTTCCAACGAATCATTAAATGTAATATATGATAACGGTGAAAAAATTCTCCGTTGCCTTGCTATGCTGAATATCAATGCAGACATTTATAAAATCACCCCGTCTTTGCGTTTTACGAGATACACTATTGCTGCATCAGAAACAGATGTTGA
>JAZQYS010000557.1:0-5830 GCA_045633645.1 Victivallaceae bacterium
ATCCGCCGCTGTTCACATCAGGGGGCGGGATTTCAGCTGGCTCTGCGCGATCTGGAAATCCGCGGTTCCGGCAATCTGCTGGGCGTGGAGCAATCCGGACACCTTAATCTGATCGGTTTTGATCTTTACTGCCATCTGCTCAAACAGGAAGTTGCAAGTTTAAAAGGTCAGAAACTTGATCTGCTCCCCGAAACAGAAATCGCCGTGGACTTCATCAAGTTCACACTCAACGGAAATCCGGAGCAGGAAATCGTTGCCGCATTTACAGAAAAGTACATCGGCGGTGAACGCCTGCGCCTGGATGTCTACCGCCGCCTTGCCGCCCTTGATACGGAAGAAGCCACCGATGCCTTTGCCGAAGAACTTGCCGACCGTTTCGGTCCGCTGCCGGTTGAGGCGAAAAATCTCTTGCTCTACACAAAACTGCGGATTGCGGTTGCCCGTTCAGGATACCGGAATCTTATGGTCTACAACGGCAAAGTCACACTGAACAACACCGGCGGCACGATTTACAGAACAGAAAACGGTAAACAACCCGTCATTGATTACCGCAATCCGCCGCTGCTGCGCCTTAAAATACTGATGGATATCGTCAAGAAAGCAGGTTCAAAATGAACAAAAAAAATCTGACAGCCTTTTTCGGCGGCAGTTTCAACCCGCCCCACAACGGACATCTGGGCGTGGCACAGGGTGCGCTGAACTCCGGACTTTGCAGCAAAGTCATCTGGATTCCCTCCTGGAGTCAACCTCACAAGCAGGATAAAAAAGCCGCTCCTTTTCATCACCGTCTTGCGATGGTGAATCTGTTGATTGAAGGCACAAAAAACATGTTTGCAAGCGACCTTGAGGAACGTATCAAACTTCAGCCGTCGTACACCTTTGAAGTCTTGAAACACTTTGCGGCAGAACTGCCGGACAACGAAGAAGCTGCACTGCTCATCGGCGCGGACTCCCTGCTGGCCCTGCATACCTGGTACAAGGCAGAGGAACTGCTTGAAAACTATACTATCCTCACCTATCCGCGGCCGGGAGAAAACATTTCTCTTGAGGCTCTCCTTTGTCACTGGGAGAAAAAACAGGCGCAAAAACTGCTTTCAGGTGTCATAAACGGTGCGTTTTTTGAAATATCTTCAACGGGAATCAGAAATTCTCTTGTCAAAACCGCAAATAAGAGTAATATTAATAATGAGGACAAAAGTCTGTTGAATGACCGTGTGGCAGATTATTGTGAAAAATACCGTCTCTACACGGAGTGAAAGGAAATAGTGATTTTTATGAATGAAGAAGTGAAAATGCAAAAAGTCGATCCTGCAGAAATGGCACAGCTCTGCGTCAAGTGTGCTGAAGATAAACTGGCTGAAGATGTGGTTTGTATTCCCATCGGCAGCGTTTCAAGCATTGCGGATTTTATTGTGATTGCAACAGCCAACTCCGAACCGCAGCTGCGTGCGCTTGTCGGCTTCATTGAACGCGAAGTTCTGGAAAAACTCGGCAGGAAAACCCTGCACCGTCCTGAAGTAAGCGTCACCGAATGCGGTTGGGCTCTGCTGGATTTCGGTACGGTCATCGTCCATGTGATGACTCCTGAAACCAGAGAAAAATACAATCTGGAATCCCTCTGGGGCAAATGATCTGATGGAGCGTTTTCAGCAGCGCAACTGGGATGAAACCCGATGGGAAAGCGAGATCCGGCGTGACGAGCGCAGGATCTGCGCTTATTTTTCTGCGTTGCAAAATCATCTGGATATGCCGGATGAAGAAGAATTCATCTTCCGGTCTGTCGCAGCAAAAAAAGAACTTATTTCAGAAGAGAACGAAAACGTTCTGCACTGCTGGTCCTACCTTACGCCGGATATTGAAGACGAAGATGAGGATACTGACGAAGAGAACGAATCCCGAGTTCCCACGGTTTTCAGTTCCGGGGAACTGATGATTGACATGCTGGATACTCTTGCGTGTCAATGGAATGAAAATTATATATCCTCATTTCCGGATTATCTGCGTCCCTGGGGAGTCAGCACGGCCTGTTTTTACAGCAGACTGCTTGCAAGAATTGCAGACTTTGCAGACGCCTGCACATCATCTGAAGCTGATCCCGGTCTGCGCACAACGCTTGCAAAATTTGTGCTTTCGGATATCAGAGTCCTTGAAGGAGCTTTGGATTTTATGGCAAGTTATATCCCCGAAGCCGAACCGATGATCCGTAAACACCTTAAAAAAATCAGTCTGGTCAATGACTGGACCGTTCACCTCTGGAATCTGACAAAAAACTGACACAGAACCTGTTTCACAAAAAAAAATGAAAACGTTATTCAGCCACAAGGATATTGAGGTGCTGTCAGATGATAACTCTCTTATCATCCGCAACAGCAGAATCTGCAGAAAATTTGATCTTTCAACCGGTGCGCCCAAAACTGTTTCTCTGACAGGAGCTGACGGCAGAGAATTTGCCTCCGCAGACAAAGACACCGCCGATATCGCTTTTATCGGTATGCACGCCGCTGCGGCACATGAAAAGATCAAGTGGTATATAACAGATATTTCAGCGGAATTTGTTTCAGGCAGTTACAAAGATTCCGGACATGTGAAAGTTTCCGTTTTCATGGATGAGCCTTTTTCTGAAACAAAATACCGCAGAGATTACCTGATTTATCCGGATTTTCCTGCCATTTCAGTTGAAAACTCTGTATTTCTTGAAGTTCAGCCGATGGTTTTCTGGACAAACAGAGGCAATTTGAATAAAGGCAGATATTTCACCAATCAGCGGGAATCCGTCGCCGACAGTATCACTTGTGCCGAAAATGTCCGTCCTGAACTTGCCGTTGAATTCAGAGGACGAACTGACACCACCAATACGCTTATCGTTGAAACGCAGGTCTCAGATCAGGAATTTCTCAACGGCAATCTGCTTTTCTGCAGCGATGACACCGGTGCCGGATTTGTTTTCGTTCAGGAGGCCCCCCCGAGCGGAGAACGGCGCGATCTTGAAGACTATGACTTCAAAATCAGCGGCAAACGCATTGATTCCTGCAGCTGGGGAATACATCCCTCCGAAGTTCATCGCAGCAGCAGTTTCAAGGGATACCGTCATGATTTGATTGTTTACTCTTCAGAAGAAGAAAAACTTCTGCTGCTCAAAGCATTCATCCGTTTGCGTTACCCCGCAAAAGATCTCAATATCATGGTCAATCCCTGGGGATGCGGAAAATTCCGGCAGCACATCAGCGAAAAATTCCTCATTGAAGAAATGGAAGCCGCCGGAGAAATCGGTGCAGATTTTTATCAGATTGATGACCAGTGGCAGAACGAAAGCGGTCTGGCGGATCTTCAGATTTTCAACAAGCGCATCCGTGAAGATTTCTGGACAATTTCAAAAAGGCACTTCAACGGAACATTTGACAATGTGATTGCCGCAGCAGAAAAAGCCGGAGTCAAACCCGCTTTGTGGATTGCGCCCTCTCTCAACTGCGAATATGAAGACTGGGAAATGATTGCCGGGCAGATTCTTGATTTTTATAAAAAATACGGTTTCACCAATTTCAAAATTGACGGCGTTCTCATCCGCAGCAAGAAGGCAGAAGACAACCTGCGCCATCTGCTTGAATTTGTGCGCGACGAAACCAATGGAAAAGTGTATTTCAATCTTGATACGACCAACGGACAGCGTCCGGGGTACTGGATGTTTCTGGAATACGGCAACATCTTTCTTGAAAACCGTTACTGCTGTTTCCACTATGATTGTCCCGTTGACTACCATCCTGAAAGAACGCTGCGCAACTTGTGGGATCTCTCAAAATATCTGACGCCGTCGGATCTGCAGATTGAAATTCCCTCCCCTGATGATATTGACCCGACCGTCTATGAAAACTATCCGGGAACAAGACCCGATGTCTATCCGTTGGAATACTGGGCAGCCATCGCACTTTTTGCCAATCCTCTGATTTGGACGGCTCCGTCAAAAATCAGTGCCGACAGCAGATGTGTCTTGAAAAAGATGAATGATCTTCACAAAAAATACAGAGAAGAGTTCATCCATTGCGACATCTTCCCTGTCGGCACACGTCCCGACGGTAAATCCGTTACCGGATTCATCGCATGGAATAAAACCAGCGGCAAAACTTATCTTTTGCTTTTCAGAGAAAAGGATTGTGAAGAAGAAATCAAAACTCTTGTTCTGCCCCACTCTTGCGCGACTTCGTGGCAGATTATTTCAGGTGCAGGCACGCTCACAAGTACCGGAAAAGGACTTGTTACCGCCGCACTTGATAAAAAACAATACATCTTTGCAGAGTCGGTTTGATCTTGCTTCTTACGCTAAATCGTACAATAAAAAAAACACTGACTGGAAATTTTATATAAATCGGTGTATATTATCAAAATAAAGAAAATTTGTGTGAATTTTTCACAAAAAACACCTTAAAGCGGTGCGTGTTGAAAAATTCTGAAGAATTGAAACTGTAAACTGTAAAAGGGAGTGCGATCCAACATCATGGCTGGAAAAAAACATCGTATCCAAATCAGCAAGGATGAGTGCAAAGGCTGCGGACGCTGCGTCCCCGCCTGCCCCAAAAAACTGATCTCTGTCGGTAAAGAAATCAATATTCAGGGTTATCTTGCCGTCGTTGCAAGCGAACCTGAAAATTGTATCGGCTGCGGCGCCTGTTTCCATCAGTGCCCCGAACCCGGTGCCATCACCATTTTTGAAATTGAGGAGTAACATCATGCAGTACAATCAACGCTTGCTGCTCAAAGGCAATGAAGCCGCCGTCTACGGCGCTCTGCTCGCGGGCTGCGACTGTTTCTTCGGTTACCCGATCACCCCGGCAAGTGAAGTGGCTCATACCGCCGCTTTGCTCTTCCCCCGTCTGAAACGCCCCTTCATTCAGGCTGAATCCGATATCGGTGCCATCAACATGGTCATCGGTGCCGCCGCAAGCGGACGCCGCGCCATGACCGGCAGTTCCGGTCTGGGTATCAGTTTGAAGCAGGAAGGTGTCAGCTATCTCGCCGCCTACGAAATGCCTGCCGTCATCATCGACGTCACCCGCGGCGGTCCGGGTCTCGGAAACATCGGTCCTGAACAGGCGGACTATTTCCAGCTGGTCAAGGGCGGCGGTCACGGCAGTTATCACTGTCTGGTCTTCACCCCCAACTCCGTTCAGGAAATGTGCGACTTCACGGTTCTCGCCTTTGAAATGGCTGAAAAATACCGTATGCCCGCCTACGTCATGGCTGACGGCGTTATCGGTCAGATGATGGAATCTGTCCAGCTGCCCGATCCCAAGCCCTATGACTATGATCCCGACTGGAAAATGGGTAAAATCATTGACGGCAAAGCCAACTACATCACCTCTATTTACATGGAGTATGATGATCTGGAAGCCCTCAACCACAAACTGCAGAACAAATACCGCGAAATCGAACGCACCGAACAGCGTGCAGAAGAATTCATGGTCGATGATGCGGAACTGGTGATTGTCGCCTACGGTATCTGCTCCCGTATTGCTCAGGGTGCGGTTTCCGAACTGCGCGCCCAGGGACTCAAAGTCGGTCTGATCCGTCCCCAGATGGTCTATCCGTTCCCCACCGACAACTTCAAGAAAGTTGTTGAAAACGGCAAAGCCAAAGTCGTCGTCAGCCTCGAAATGAGCGCAGGACAGATGATTGAAGATGTTAAACTTGCTCTTGAATGCAAACTCCCCGTTGAACTCTGCAACCGCATGGGCGGAAACGTTCCCAGCTGCGCCGAAGTCTGCGAAGCAATCAAGCGTATTTATAAGGAGTACACAAAATGAGTACCGAAAAAATCAAATTCGGCCGTTCCAATGTG
>JAZQYS010000558.1:0-3956 GCA_045633645.1 Victivallaceae bacterium
ACATGGCTACGATCCGACTTCATCTGCACCGCCAGGTGGCTTCTCTGAAAAAACGTCTCGCGGAAGTTGATTCTCCGGATATGGTTGTTGTCAGCAGCGAATTGAAGGATTTGCATTCAAAGATTGTTCAGGTCGCGGAAGATGGCGAAGTGACCGCTCTCATTCGCGGCGAAAGCGGAACAGGTAAGGAACTTGTTGCTCGAAATATCCACAACTTAAGTCCGCGCCGGAAAAATGCTCCTTTCATTGCCGTATCTATCGCCGGACTTAACAAATCCACCATTCACAGTGAGCTTTTCGGATACGAAAAAGGTGCTTTTACGGGAGCAGCAGGGCAGCATAAAGGATACATAGAAGAAGCTGGTGGCGGAACTCTCTTTCTTGATGAAATCGGCGATCTTGACATTGAAACCCAGGTGAAATTGTTGCGGGTTCTCGAAACAAGAACAATTCAGCGTCTCGGAGCTGTTAAGGAAATCCCTGTCGATTTTCAACTCGTTACTGCCACCAATCGCGATCTTAATGCAATGATTGAACGCGGAGAGTTCCGGCGGGATCTTTATTATCGGCTGCAGGCTTTTGAAATCAGAGTTCCGGCATTGAGAGATCACCGGCAGGATATTGCCCCGCTCGCAGAACATTTCCTCGCCGGAATGCAGAAAGCCGGACGCACAACTGCCTCCGGATTTCACCGCCGGGTAATGAATCTTTTTATGCACTACAAATGGTCCGGTAACGTAAGGGAACTGAAAAATGCCGTGGAGTATTCCGCAATTCAGGCACGTTCACAGGGCGCACCGGTTATTCTGCTTGAACATCTTCCGGCATCGCTCAAAGACAATAATTTTACTCCGGAAGTGAAAAATACGGACTACCGTTGCTATTTGGCTCGGGCTGAAATTGAACTCTGCAATATGGTTCTTGAAGAAGGAAATGCAATAACACAAAGCGAACTTGCCGGGAAACTCGGTTATAATGACCGTTTCACTTTTCAAAGACGTTTGCGCAAAGCATTGGATGTTTATCCCGAAGCCGAAAGGGATTTTCCGGAGGTTGTAAAGTTTTTTATGTGATGAAAATATCACATGGCTGAAAGAAATATACGTCGGACTGGTATGAAATATAATTGGCACAAATCTTGCTGTCTGATATTAACAGAGTTTATAAATTTCAGGGTTTGAAAAGAAATAACATGAAGAAAAAAAACAAAATCCTTATTGTTGATGATATCGGCGAATACGCAATGGCGTTGGAAATGTATCTGCCGGAAGCAAGCGAAGTAATATATGCCGCGTCCGCTGATGAAGCAAAAAGTGCTGTGGAAATCAATGGGGCTCCTGATCTGGCAATGATTGATGTACGGTTGAACAGTCAACTTAAAGAAGATAAAAGCGGCATGGAGCTGCTTTCGTGGATCAGAACAGCTCATCCGCACACCCCGGTCATCATGATCAGTGCTTACCAGACGTTTGAATACGAAATTGAGGCTTTGGAACGCGGAGCAATACGTTTTTTGAAAAAACCGCTGCAGCCTGTTGAGGTAAAAGCAGCATTATCAAAGGTGTTTGACTTATGAATCTTTTTTTGCAGCTTACCGGAAATGGAATCATTCAGGGCACATTGTTCCTTTGTCTGGCAGCCGGATTCGGTATAGTTTACCGTTCTATGAGAATATTTCATATTGCACTGGGCGGACAGTTTATTTTTTCATGTTATTCATTATACTTTTTTGCAGTGAGAATGAAATGGTACTGGTGGGCGGCAATACCGGTATCAATACTGCTTTCCATATTATTTGCTCTGCTGATTGAGTGGACTGTGTATCGCCCGTTCTTCAAAAAAGAATGCTCATCCGGAGTAACAATGATCGCTTCGCTCGGAATAATGGTCATCGTTGAAAATGTGCTTGCTCTATGTTTCGGAAACGAAGTAAAAACTGTGACCAATCAGCTTGAACCGTCGTTTTCTCTGGGAGCGTTGCGTTTTACCCGTATTCAGCTTGTTCAGTTTGCTGTCGGTATCCTGCTGTTCACAGGTGTCGGCATTTTGATCAGAAAAATGCGTTATTTCAAGGCCGTTTGGGCAATGGGGGAGCAGCCGGGGCTTATTCCGGTGCTGGGGCTTCCGCAAAACAGACTGCGGTTGCTGGTCATGGCACTTTCAGGGATAATGATCAGTATTCCTGCTCTGCTTATATCTTACGATATAGGAATGGATCCGCATGTTGGAATGCATTATTTGCTTCTTGCTTCGGTTGCCGTGTTCTTTGGCGGAACAGACCGTTATTGGGCTTGGGGAGCTGGTGCAATGCTTCTGGCGATACTGCAAAGCCTTGCTGTTTGGAAATTTTCTTCGCGCTGGACAGATCTTGTTACATTCAGCGTTTTAGTCGCCGTGCTGTTACTTCGTCCACAAGGGCTGCTCGGAACCCGTAAAAGACTGGAGGAACAACAATGAATTACCTGCTGCATATCGGCATTATGCTGATGATTTACGGAATGTTGGCTTCTTCTGCGAACTTGCTGATAGGATACAGCGGCTTACTGACAATGGCACAAGCAGTCTTTTATGGTGCAGGAGCATATACTTATGCTCTGTTATCTTTGCATTTCCAATGGCCGCTCTGGCTCACTCTGCCCTGCTCTGTTGCTGTCTGCGCATTGATCAGTTTTTGTTTTGCTGCAACGGCTCTGCGTTTTCGCAACGAAACTTTTGTGTTGGCAACGATAGGCTTTCAGATGATTGTGTATGCCGTTCTCTATAACTGGGTGGATTTGACCCGGGGACCGTATGGTATTTCCGGAATCCCCCGGCCTGCAGTCTGCGGCTTCGCAATAGAAGGAACTCCGCAGTATTTTCTGTTCTGTCTGATAATGTTTCTGTTTATTTTGTCTGTATCTGCACTGCTTCACCGCAGTACTTTCGTTTTATCGCTGAAAGCTTTGCGGGATAATGAAGCTGCTGCGCAAACCTTGGGGATCTCTCCCCGTCGTCAATATATCCGGGCAATGATTATCAGCGGTGCTCTGGCGGCAATCCCCGGTGTTTGTTTTGCAGGGTACGTTACTTTTATTGATCCGACTTCCTTTACATTGCAGGAAAGTATTTTTATTGCTTCTATTATGCTGCTCGGCGGTTCCGGCAATATAAGGGGACCTCTTTGTGGCGTTTGTTTTATGCTGATTCTTCCGGAAATAATGCGTTTTGTAGGTATGCCGGATTCGATTGCCGCCAACATGCGTGAAATAATTTACGGCTTGTTGCTGATTATTTTAATGTATTCCAGACCACAGGGACTTGCAGGGGAGTATGCTGTCAAATGAATGTTAAAAATCAAATTGCCGCCCCGAAATTATTGGCAAAAAACATTGCTAAACGATTTGGCAGTTTCAATGTACTGCACGATGTGGATATCGTTGTTTTTCCCGGAACTGTGACTGCGTTTGTCGGTCCCAATGGCGCAGGCAAGACGACATTGTTTCACATTTTAAGTGGTAATCTCCGTCCGGATACGGGGAAGATTTTGCTGGACGGAGTCAATATTACCGGATTGGAACCGTTTAAAATTGCCAGAAAAGGGCTTGGAAAGCTCTATCAGGATGTCCGGATATTCGAAAATCTTTCCGTAATAGACAATATTAAGACTGCATTACTGACTCCTGCGGATTACTCAATTCTTTCTTTGGGACGCGTTTGGGGAGTTTCCGGTCAGAGATATCTGGATGAAGCAATGCATTATCTTGAGTATACGGGACTTGAAAAATTCGCAGAAAAACTTGGTGGAGAATTATCTTTCGGACAGCAGAAGTTGCTTGCCATTGCCCGATTGCTTGCTCGCAAATCACGTCTGCTGCTGCTTGATGAACCTACTGCTGCACTGTCTCCGGGAATGACTGAACATATGATTATGCTGATCAAGAAAATTATCAGTGAAAAAAATGTTTCCGTAGCACTTA
>JAZQYS010000559.1:0-6865 GCA_045633645.1 Victivallaceae bacterium
ATGCGACAATTTGGGCAAAGGATTCGCGAGAGGCTGTGTTTGTGCGTAAACTTTGCCGTCAGCCCGGAGCGGATTACGAAGTTTACAGAGAATTTATAGAAACCCGATCTGCCGATGTTGTTGCCAATATCATAATCACGCTCATACACCAAACCTCTTTTTTATTAAATCACCAAATTGCTGCACTGGAAGCAAAATTTTTGCAAGATGGCGGTGTCAAAGAAAAAATGACCGCATTGCGTTTGGCGGCACGGCAGAAAAAGTCAACGGATTGATTTTTATGGGAACTGTGGGAACTGTGGGAACTATGGGAGTTGCAGTCTGCATACTATTCCCACAATTCTCAAAAATCCCATAATTCTCAAAAATTCCATTATAATACAGCTTAACCCGGGAGACACCCTATGCCCTCTGAAAAAATCTTTCTCACCGGCGGAACCGGATTTTTTGGAAAAAGTATTCTTGATATGCTTCGTGCCGGATTCCGCAAAGACAGTGAATTTGTCATACTTTCGCGCAATCCTGAAAAATTCCTGCGGGAATATCCGGAGTATGCAGCTCTTCACAACGTGCGCTTTGTTGCGGGGGATGTCCGTAATTTTGCCTTTTTTGAAGAAAAATTCGACAGTATCATCCATGCAGCAACTCCGGCAGTAACGACTCTGCAGCCGGGGGAAATGCGCTCCATTATTCTTGACGGAACAAAACATGTTCTCTCTTTTGCCCGGTTCTGCGGTGCAAAAAAGATTCTCTTCACCAGTTCCGGCGCAGTGTATGGAACTCTGCCGCCGGGCTTGATGAATGTGCCGGAAGATTTCCCCTGCACTCCCGTTACCGAATACGGTATCGCCAAACTTGAAGCTGAAAAAATGTGCCTTGAATCCGGTATTTCCGCACGGATTGCCCGCTGTTTTGCCTTTACAGGTCCCCGCCTTGCGCTGGGTATCCACTTTGCCATCGGCAACTTCATCCGTAACGGACTTGAAAAGCAAGATATCATCATCAAGGGAGACGGCACACCGTTCAGATCTTATCTTTACGCTGACGACCTGGTCCGCTGGCTGTTTGCAATTTACGATTGCGATATTGAAAACGCCATTTTCAACGTCGGCTCACCTGAAGGTATATCCATTGCCGAACTTGCCCGGCGGGTTGCGGCACATTTCACTCCAGGACCTGAAATTGAAATCATGGGGACGCCCGTCCCGGGAGAACCGCCGTCTGTATATGTGCCTGATATTTCCCTTATCAAAAGAGAACTGGGTGTTAAAATGCTAAATGATCTTGATCAAAGCATTGCGAAAACCATCGCATTTCATCAGAAAAATTGAACAGACAACATAAATTCCGGCGGCGGAAATCCGCATTCTTTCAAGATTGTGCGGAAGGATGAGCAAGTCCCTTCAGGTCAGCTGCCCAACCGGGATAGTACTCTTCAAGACATTCCATACATTCTTCGCTGATTTTGTTGTGTTCAAGAAGTTTTGCACAGGTGGATAAAGGCAAAAGAGTAAGTGCGCCCTCATCCGCTTCAAGCTGATCGGTCATGATCAGATGAAAAATCTCCTCGCGGGGAATAAGAACCCCGTCACGATAGATATATTGAGCCGGAAAAGCCTCTTCAAATGCAATTCTGATTTCTGAATCTTCTGGATTGTCGAGGGCAAATTCCTCAGCAGTCATGCCGCACAGACTTTCTCTGTTGGTTCTGTCGCATCTGCCGTCATACAGCAGGGCTTCCACGGCGCAGGCGTTCCCGGAAACGACTGCCGATATAAGCATGTCATAACCGTCATCGCACTGCTTGTTGAGGCATTCGGCAGACAACTTTTCCACGGCGGCAACACAGCCGTCAAAATCATTTCTGTTGGCACATTCTGTAAATTCACGCAAAATTTCTTTTTCAGTCATAATTTGCTCCTGTATTTTTCTGTTTATATTCAGTCAATCAATATCAATTCCGTCTGGGAGTCCTCCAGTCTGCCGCCGCAACAGGGACACTTATAAACTTCGACATTTTTACGTCCGCGCGTGAGACTTTCAAAATCTTTCAGACACGTTCCATTGCAGTTTTTGCAGGATTCCGGAGCGTCATCTTGTCTTTCTTTCAGACAACTGATTTCCGGCGGACCCGCGTTCAGTTCACGGAAAACATGAACGGTCTGCCCTGTTTCCGGACAATATTTATCCGTAAGAGAACCAGACATGATAAAATACGGCTGCTGCGTGCCGAGTTCTGCATGGAAACCGCATTTTTTGCACATGAATCCTGCCATCTGTCCCATAAAATATTCCTTTCGTTTTAAACTTACATGACAAGAGATCAGCGGATATTTCTAACTTTTTTGGCAAGAACTCTTCTTTCTTTTGCTCTTTTTCTTGCGCTTTCGTTCCGGACGAGCTTTGCGGCTTCTTCTTTTGCCTTGAGATTTTCAAGGTGCGCTGCCAATTCATTGCAGGAAAATCCCGCCATATTTTTTTCATCAGGATCAAGTCCCTGTTCCAGCAGAAAGTTATAACGGCTCAAATCATCTGAAGTCAGTCCCCGCACCAATGCTGCAAGAAGATGAGAATTGCCTCCGGAATCCCGTTCTGTCAGGCTGAAGAGAGGAAAGAGTTTTTCAAAAACATGATCCGGCGCAGAAAGAGTCATAAAAAAGCGGATATACCTTTTAGAAGAAACATCAAGAGCATCTTCAGGAGAGATGCTGCAAAGATTATCCACAAAGTCCCAGTTGCCCTCAGCCAGCTGCTTTTTCAGAAAATGTTTGCTGTTTGTCCTGTCCATCTGCTTGAAAATCAGGAACGAGGCAGCATCGGAGACACCCTGTTCAAAAAAGCCTTTGACCGGGTATTCCAAGCTCAGGTAGCAGTGTTTGAGAATCGTTCTGAGGGAAACTGCAGAAGCAACATTTGCCAATTTCAAATATTTCAGACATTTCCCGTTCGGACGGAGAACATCGCACCAGTCGGAAGTGGAAAATTTTTTCCACGGACAAAATTCTCCCAGCTGGGGATGTTTTGTGAATATTTTGCACCAGGTGTCAATATAAAGCTATGCAGTGGTTTCCGGCGTTGCAATTTCAGGACGCTTGAGAAAAAGACAACGGTTTTCGCCGTCCCAGAGTTTTGAAAAATCAAAATAAGGAGCCAGCTGCGGCTGTTCAAGCAGGATCTTGTATATATCGTGATGGTGAATTTTTTCAAAGTCGGCAACATCCGCAAATCCCGGCTGAGCGATCAGCAGATTGCGCCACATGCAGGAAAGGAAGGTGTGATATCTGAAATTTCCCCGCACTTCGGGATTGGCAATCAGGTAATTGACAAGATTGTGTCCTGAAAGTTTTTCAGGATTGCAGCTCTGCTGTTTTTCTGTTTCTTCACTCATAAAGGAATCACCTCTTTTTTGCACATATTCCATATTGGAACTGTTCTTTTGTTCTGCGGTATAATATAGTTCCGAACCCCTGCCACCAGTTGTCATGCCACAAAGCGGAGATTGCAGGAATGGTATTCTTCGCGGCACCAGGAGTCAAACTCCTGCTTTTTCAAAGCCTGCCTGCGCTGTTTGTAAATTTTGCTTGCCTGTCTGCCGGATGATTTTTCCTGACGGATTTTAAACGGTTTAGAAGTATTCCATGCTGTAATAATCAATTTTTCTTCTCCTGAAAAAATAACCTCATGACGGATCAGTCTGCTGCCGGTAAACTCCCGGCTTTTTGCTTTGAGCAAGCCGTTTTCTTCGGCAGAGATCTGTCCGCTGAACAGTGTTTGCGCAACTCTTGTTTTGCTGATATCTCTGGATTCCATGCGTTCAAGTGCGTGATTGGTGAAGCTGAAAACACTGTCCATAATAACATCCTTTCTTTTTACCGTTGTTTTGTTGCAAAAAAGATTATATCTTTCCTTTTACATGCACTTAATATAACATGAGCAAACTGCCATTTTATGGCGCGGGAAGAAAAAACTCACCCGCAAAGTTCGTTTCGAACCATCATAATCGCTTTTCCGAGAAGATTTTGTCCCCACTTTTCCGTGCGGAGCAGATCTTTGTCATCGGCAAACATATTTTCCTCCTGTTATTACGCATTCAAATATTTAATAATTTGCCGGGCAATGGAAAAAGTAAGTCCGTATTGCTCATTTGTCTGAAAAAAACGGCAGTTGCCGGGCAGTTCATATCCGGCCTCGTCCCAATCATCCAGCACGGCGCAGCGGCATGACGCCTGATCCGGATAATGCTGTGCCAGAAAAGCAGTAATCTCCTGACAGCGGAAAGCCTCCGGTCCGAGATTTGGAGTATAACCGATCAGGGCATCACCGGGCATATTGTGTTTCAGCAGCATTCGACGGGTCAGCTGCTTATTGCTTTTGTATGGTTCACAAAGCCGCCACGTCGTGGACCAGACAATCTTTGCATCGGTATCAGCAATGATCTTTGAAACAAGGCGGGATTTCCGGGGAAAAATCGCCTCCAGACCGTAATTGAATTTTTTATCGTATGCTCTCTGAATGGCTTTGAGGGAAAGAGATTTCTTTTCCATTTTTCTCCAATACGCATCGATATCAGTCATTGAGTTGGCTCCGGCGCCATCCATATCAAGGAACAGTAATTTTAACATGCAATCGCCTTGGGTTGCGGGGTATTTCTGTAACATTTCTTCTGTTGTTCTGCAATTATTCTGACTGTTTGATTTTTTCACCTCCGTAAAGATCAGATAATTCATTTCTTTTTCTTTGCAGGCCAGAGAAGATAGAGCCAGATCAGAGGCCAGAAGTACACGCAAATAATGGAATATACTCCCCAGTTCCAATATTTGCGGTCAACACAGCAAATAAAAATAAATGTGATCAAATAGCAGATAATCCAAAGAATAAAAAACACGTCCATTATGTCATTCTCCTGTATGTTTTCTGTTTTTGTCCGGGCAAATGCGTAATCAGAAAAGCTGAAAACACAATTATCCTTTTTTTATTTTAAATTTGCTGTCTCAATGACTGAAATTTTGTTTTTATTTTTTTGACGGGGACTTAATATACCCCCGGAAGTCTGCCATTTTATGTCAGGGATATTTAAAGATTCGGCGTTTTTTAAACGCGCTATTCCCTGTGGTTATTATCCTCTGCGGATTTTTTCGGGGAAGGGAGAGAAACTATTGCGGAATCCGCGCCGGACTTTTTTCTTCAAACCGGCACTTGATGGACCGGGGGGACAAAGTGGACAAAATGGACAAATTTACTTGCCGGCAAAGTTGTCCATCGGGTCAATTGGAGCCACCCGGGCTATTAAACGCTCTTTTTGCACATCTGACAACAGGTGCATACGAAACACCTTAAAGCGTTTCATAAAGTTTTCAAGTAACTTACTCTTGGTCAAAAAAGAATACAAGCAGCAAATATGTGATACAAAATGATTTTACCCGTTTGCAGGACAACCTGACACAGATTTATTTTCTGCGGACTTCTTCTGCAACAATTTTCCAGTGTGCGGTTGTTTCCGTTTCTGCCGCAGTTGCGTGTTTGCGGCGGTATTGCGCCGGTGTCAGCCCGCAGTTGCGTTTAAAAATTTTGATAAAGTAGGATGTATCAAAAAATCCGGTTTCCTGAGCAATTTCATCAATGGATTTTTTTGCCGTTTCAAGTTCATAACAGGCGCGTTCAATCCGGCGGCTGCAGATGTATTCCGAGATGCCGACGCCGATTTCTTTGCGGAAAAGTTTGCCGAAATAGTCCGGTTGATAACCTGAAATTTCAGAAAGATGTTTTAAAGAAAGTTTGGAATCCAGGTGATCTGTGATGTAACTTAAAACCCGTCCCAGCTGCCGCTGGGCATGAGAAGCGCAAATGCCCGGTGCGTGAACAGTGTTGCGGAAAATGAATATCAGCAGTTCAATAAAAAGAATGCGTCCCCGTTGAAGATGCCAGGGGACAGCGGCAAACAATTCTGTCTGCAATTCGTCAATGCGGGAAAGAATTTTCTTTTGCAGATTGGGTCCGAAGGTGTATTTATCCGGCATTTTATCGGCAGTCTGCCCTGAAAAAAATTGGAACAGTTCAAGTTCATCTTCTCTGAAAATGGATTCATTGAACAAAAGATTGATGTAACTGAAATCTTTTTCACAGCAATATTCATGGGTGGCTCCGACCGGGATGATATAAAGATCTCCGGTCAACATGGGATGAACGATCCCGTTGATGGCACACCAGCCGGAACCGTGTTCAATATAAACCAGTTCAACGGCATTGTGCCGATGAGCAATCTGATAACTCGGTCCGTGCAGCTTCTGTATAACCAGCGGCAGTTCTGTATACAAGAGTTCTTCCAGTTTGAATTCCCGCATTTTATTCCCTCCGGAAAGATAATTTAGTCCTCTTTCTCTTAAAATCAATCCTCTCATCAAAAATAACTGTATTTTTTCATATTTCATCTGCCGGAAAGATGGTAAAAATCCAATCAACTCTTCCATACAAGCAGACAATGATACGGCAGAGAATATTTATCCGGCAAGTTTTATTAAAACTCTTTTTTATTGAAAAAAGCTTTAAAATACCATTTTTGTTCTGAAAAATCCTATGAACCTGTCAAAAAGGAGTGTATACTATACGCAGTTACAATGTGGACAGTGCAACTTTTTCAAGAGATCAGATATGAGAAAAAATATTTTAAAAGGCGTTGCCGGAAAAGCTCTGGCAAAAACAATCCAAAACCGGTTCAAGCAAGTTGATTACAAATTGCTGACGGAGCCTTTTTTTCTGCGCAATGAAAATGACAGGGCATGGCGCGGGGAGTTCTGGGGCAAAGTTATCCGTCCGGCGATCACCTGTGCTTTTCTGACCGGAGATCAGGAATTGCGCGCGCTCATAG
>JAZQYS010000560.1:0-7196 GCA_045633645.1 Victivallaceae bacterium
AATCCTCATAATCTTCCAATAACTCTGCCAAACTGGCGAATGCAACAGTGGTTAAAAACAATTCAGTCTGTTTACTTGCTGCGCTTGCAATTGCGCCTTCTGCAATATTCTGTTTTCCGCTCCGGGCTGCTTGTATCATCTGATCTATTGTCCGGTCTCCTTTGCAAAGAAAACGTTCTGTAAACTTAACTGTTGCAAGATATACCATTTCGGCACGCTGATAAGACAAAAGTTCCTTATAGGGCTTGCAGCGGAAAATCGGATGTTCCGACTTATGATTACTCATCCCATAACTCCCATAATTCCCATAATTCCCATAATTCCCATTCCCCCCTCCTTTTACTTCCCAAACGAAAAATACTTGTGTCCGAAGTAGCTTGCAATGACCACAATGGCAGTTGAGAGCAAGTTGGCAAAGACGGGGTTGATTTTTAAGAGCGAAACAAAGAGATACAAGAGTCCCATTCCTGCAAGCGTGCCTGTGCCGTAAACGATGTAACACTTGAGATATTCTTTGAGCCAGTTGCCTTTTGTGCGGAAGACAAAGAGCTTGTAACACAAAAAGGCATTGGTGATTGCAGCGATATTGACCAATACCGACAACAAAAGGTAATGAACACGCTCTCCCCACAGCCAATAACAAAGAGTATACAACCCAAGTCCGAAAAGGGTATTCCACCCGCCGGAAACAAGATATGCAAGCACCTCGTACTGACGGGGAGAGAGTTTATTTAATATCGGCAGTTTGGAAAAATCCATCAGAAGTTGATTCTTTCTTCCTCAATCACCAGAGGTTTGTTTTTGACCTGCGTGTAAATGGCGCCGATATATTCCCCGATGATACCGATGAAAAAGAGTTGAACCGCACCGAGGAAAAACATACCGATCACAAGCGGCGCAAGTCCCAGATTGAAAGTTTCCCACCAGATCAGTTTCAAAACAAGATATGCAAAGGCAATCAATACGCTGAATATACCGATGACAAATCCGGAAAAAATTGCAAGTCTCAGCGGCAGTTTGGTGTGATTGACGAATCCCGTCATCGCCATATCGTAAAGCGTGAAAAAGTTGTTTTTGGTGACACCGTGTTCTCTTGCCGCCTGAACGAAAGGAACTTCACACTGTTTAAAGCCGATTTCTCCGACCAGTCCGCGGAAATAGGGATAGGGTTCGTTGAATTTTTTCAACGCTTCAATGAAACTTTTGTCATAAAGTCCGAAACCGGTGAATTTGCGGATGATCCGCTGATCCGGCGCAAATTTCTGCAGCAGACGGTAATAACAGTCACGCATGAATTCCATACTCTTGCTGGCATGCGTATCAGAACGGACGCCGCAGACAACTTTGAAACCCTGCTCGTATTTTTCAAGGAACGGCGTCAGCATTTCAGGAGGTTCCTGCAAATCGCTGCAGAGAAAGAAAACCACATCTCCGGAAGCATTGAGCAGACAGTTGAAAGGCGAACGGATATGACCGAAATTATTGGCATTGAGAATAACTTTGAACTTCGGATCTTTTGCCGCGATTTCACGCAGCACTTCACGGGTGCCGTCAGTGGAAAGATTATCTTCTACGATAAACTCATAATCGTACTGCGGATGTTTGGCAAGTTCCGCCTTGATCCGATCGTAAAACAGGGGTATATTCTCAACCTCATTCCAACAATTTGTAACAATACTGATAAGTTTTCGGGACATTTTTCACTCCTCTTCAACAGGGGGGATAAACATATTTGCAAAAAATTCATCTCTGGGTAAAAACGGGGACAAATCTTCCAGCGGAGCAGATACGATCCTGCCGTCAGGCAGCTGTTTTGACGAAGCCTTGGGAGAAAGTACTTCAAAGGGATCTGTCATCACTTCAATAATAACCGGTCCTTTTCGGGAAAGGATCTCTGAAAGATCGTTTTCTGCTTCAACATTCGTTGACAATCTTGCAAAGGGCAGTCCGTAAGCGGCTGCAAGTTTTTCCAAATCCGGCAGAATAATGCCGGAACCGGCTTCTGAACCGACAAAATTACCGTTGAAAAACGCTCTCTGAGTCAACTTGATAGAAAGATATCCGCTATTGTTATAGACAAAAAGTTTCAACGGCAAATCATAATTTTTGATTGTCTGCAATTCCTGCAGATTCATTTGCAAAGAACCGTCTCCGGTCAGACAAATCACCTCTTTCCCTTCTCCGGCAAAAGCAGCACCGATGGCAGCAGGAAGTCCGTACCCCATTGAGGCGCATCCCTGATTGGCGAATACACGCATATTTTTCTGAACGGGAATTGCCTGAAACGTACTGGTATAAGCTACGCCGTTGCCGGTGACGACAACAGCATTATCGGCACATTTTTTTCCGATAAGTTCAGCAAACGCATAAGTGGAAACGTAATCTTTCCGTTCACGATGCCCGCAAGTGACGACAGGAAATTGCTCTTTCAGCCGCCGGCAGTATTGGAGCCAGGCAGATGAACTGCGATAATTTTCCGGAATTTGCGGTAGAAGTTTTTTCAGAAACTCTCCCACGTCGGCATGAACGGGAATATCCGGTTTGAAGGTCGGTTTCCGCAATTCTCCTGCATCGGCATCAACCATGACTTTAAAGGCGGCGCGGGCTGTTTTGTCATACGCATAGCCGATAATTCGCAATCCCATTCTTGTGCCGAGAACCAGAAGAAAATCACTGTTCTGCATGATAAAGTTGGCAGACCTCTCGCCCAGGATTCCCGGACGGCCGAAAAACAGCGGATGCTCAGATTCAATCAGGTCAATGCCGGATATTGATGTCAATACCGGAATATCGTGTTTTTCAACTAATTCCCGCAACTGAGAAACGGCTTTCCCGGAACGGATACCGTTTCCAGCAACGATGACAGGACGTTCTGCATGTTTTAATCTTGCAATGATTTTACTTAACTGAACTTCGCTTGTTTCCGGCAAAATTTTTTCCTGTTCAGGCGTATATCCGGCAAGAACTGTTTCATCCACCTGAGCCGCCTGTATATCCAGCGGCACATCCAGCCATACCGGTCCGGGACGGCCGCTCTGACAAAGATGCCATGCCTTTTCCAGTTCAAAACGGATATCCTCCGGCTTACGGATTATCGCAGCATATTTGGTAATCGGACGGACGACATCAATTATATTCAGCTCCTGATCGCCCAGCTGCCGCAATTTGAGTTCAGGATAAAAGGCCATACAGTTTTCACATTTGACCTGACCTGAAATAATCAACATCGGAATTGAATCCAACCATGCCCCGGCAACGCCGGTAATGGCATTGCTTCCACCGGGACCGGTCGTTACATTCAGCACTCCGGGAGTACCGGTCACACGGGCATAACCTTCTGCTGCGATGGCACAAGCCTGTTCATGCAGATTGCAGACATATTTCAAACGCTTTTCCTTCCCCAAGGCATCATTGAGAAACATGGCGCCGCCGCCGGTAACGAGAAAAACATGGCGGACACCGCAATCTGCCAAGTATTTGAATATATATTCAGCCGTTGTCATCTCTTTAAAAAATCGTTCTTATACAGTCTCTGTAACTTTTA
This sequence comes from Victivallaceae bacterium, assembly GCA_045633645.1. GTDB lineage: Bacteria > Verrucomicrobiota > Lentisphaeria > Victivallales > Victivallaceae > UBA1784. Next base: position 3,545 of record JAZQYS010000560.1, read on the forward strand.
TCATAATATTTTTTCACGGGAAACTGGCCGGATAAATAACTCACTGCACAAAGTGTCCCAATCCAAAAACGGATACATATCTTCCAACGGAAGAGACTTCAGCGTGCCGTCAGCAGTTCGTATCGCGGAAACAGATGGAATAATTTCCTGATCTGGATCACAAATCACTTCACAAACCACTGGTCGGCTGTTCTGAAAAACCTCAGTCAATTTTGAACTTAATTCCGCAGAATGTTTGATCCGGATATAACATAATCCGTAGGCTTTTGCTATTTTTTCCAAATCCGGAAAAGAAACGCCGCTGCCGGCATCGGTTCCAATCAAACGACCATTGAAAAATTTTCGTTGTGTCGCACGAATTGACAAATAGCCGTTGTTATTCCAAACGAATAATTTAACAGGGAGCTGATATTCTTTAAGTGTCTGCAGTTCCTGAATATTCATTTGCAATGAACCGTCTCCGGTAATGGCAGCGACTTTTGACTGCTTGCCGGCAGCAACAGAAACGCCAATCGCAGCAGGCAAACTGAATCCCATTTCAGCTTGTCCACCGCTGGTAATATAGCGTTGAGAATCATTCAGTTCAACAGCTTGAGTTGTTGCGTAAAAAGCGGAACCGGCATCGGATACAACCGCCACACTCTCCTGTTTTGCCAAGGTCCGGGAAAGTACTTCAAGAAAGCAATATAAATTTATTCCGTTCAAATCGTTATAAAAATCCGGAATACACTGGGGGTAAGACTTCTTCCATTTCCTGCATTCTGTCAGGTATGCCCCCCCGTCAATGCCATTGATCGTTTGTGCAACAGGCAAAAAGTCACGCAAATCAGCTTGACAGAAATGATCTATGTCAACTGTTTTCTTTTGATAGACTGTCGGATCAATATCAACAACCATAATTTTTGCCTCTCGGGCAAATAATGAATATTCATGTCCAGTTGAACTGACACTCAGCCGACAACCCAAAACCAGAAGAAAATCAGCATTTTGAACCGCAAAATTCCCCGCCCGATTACCTTTGGTGCCAATTCTTCCGATATAATTCGGATGAGTTCCGGCTATGGAGTTTCCTCCAAGAAAACTTGTGACAACCGGAATATTCCATTGGGAAATCAACTGATAAAATTCATTACGGGTATTACTTAAATCAATGCCCTGACCGGCAAGAATAACCGGACGTTTTGCATGAACAGCATACTGCTTGAGAAAAGCAACGCTTTGTTCAAAATCTGTTGAAACCACCGGCGGTACATGAAAATGTTCTAAATTATCTTCTTGAATAACTGTACTTTGAACATCCATCGGAATATCCAGCCACACCGGTCCGGGATTGCCTTGGGACGCCAAAAAGAAAGCTTTTTCCAAATGATATGCGATAGTTTGCGGTTCCTCAACCATCACAGCGTATTTCGTGATTGGTTTAACAATTTCAACAATATCAGCTTCCTGAACTCCGAATTGTCTCAACGGTAAACCACTGCTTCTGATTGTCTGTTTTCTTTTGACCTGACCGGATATAAAAATAACTTTTGCCCCATCCTGCCAGGCATTCAGCAAACCGGTAATTGCATTGGTTCCACCACAGCCTGTTGTAACCATGGCACAACCAAATTTATTCGTATATTTTGCATACCCGACAGCTGCCATGGCGGCAGCCTGTTCATGATGCGTACAAATTGCATTGACTGACGAATTGCAAGCCAATGCATCACTCAAAAACATCATACCGCCACCAGTAACCAGAAAAACATGATCACATTTCATTGTTTCGCAGATGAATTTCACAATGTAATCAGCTACGCGCATATTCTTATTTTCCTCTTTCCAATGCCAATTTTAATTGATGGATGGCGGCATTTATATTATCCTGATTCGTAACACAACTGAGACGGACAAATCCCGTTCCCTGCCTGCCGAAGCAACTGCCCGGCAACATTGCAACAGAAGCTTCACTGAGAGCAAACGAGACAAATTCCTGGTCTGTCATACCGGTACCACGCACATTCGGGAAAACATAGATTGCTCCAGACGGCACCATGCAAGTAACCCCCGGTAGAGTATTCAACCCCTCTGCCAAAAGTATGCAGCGCTTTTTGTACTCTTCTGCCATTGCTCTCTGGTATTTCTGCTCCCCGCGGATAGCTTCAATTCCCGCCCGTTGAACAAATGGCGGTATGCAGGAAACGATAGTCTCATTCAACAACGTCATTTTCCGGATCAGTGAGGACGGTCCGATAGCAACTCCCAAACGCCAACCTGTCATTGCAAATGCTTTACTGAAACCATTGCAAACAATCGTTCTTTCCTGACAAAAGTCCAGTTCGGCAGGTGAGAAAAAAACATTATTGTTATAAATCAGACGGGCATAGATTTCATCACTCAGCACATACAAATCATGTTTTTGAGCAACCGCCCAAAGCTCCTTGAGAATTCCGACCGGTATAACGGCTCCGGTCGGATTGCTGGGACTATTGATTATCAGTAATTTTGTGCGTTCGGTAATAGCTGCTTCAACGTCTTCCGGCTGCATGATAAAATTATTTTCCTGTCGAAGCGGCACAGGAACAGGTGTAACTCCGCAGGCGACGGCAGCCGCATTATAACTGGGAAATCCCGGATCGGGAACCAATATCTCATCTCCAGGATCCGCCACACATTTTATCGTATAATAGATAATGGCATTAGCTCCCGGCGTCACAAGCATCTGAGATAAATCCGGACGGAAATTCCGAGAATGTTCTGTCGCTTCCCGAATTGTTTCCAAAAATTCAAACATTCCTTGAGAGTTTACATAATGCGTGTCTCCGCCGGAAATCGCATTCAATCCCGCTTCGACAATATTAGGTGGTGTATTGAAATCCGGCTCACCCAATTCAAAATGAAGTATCTTATGATTGGAACGTTCAAGTTTTTGAACTTCATTCAACACTTTGAACATCGGTTGACCGGTCAAGTTATTAGTAATCGCGGCCAAAGGTTTCATTTTATTTTCTCACTGCAAAACATTCTTATGGTCTGTATCATATAATCCAATTTTTCATTCCCCATGCCGGGATAAAGTCCGATCCAGAGGGAATCGTTCATTATTTTGTCGGTGTTGGTCAATTCGCCCGCAACACGGTAATCCACACCCTCAACAAGCGTTTCAAAACAGGGGTGTTTCAAAATGTTTCCGGCAAAGAGATTGCGGGTCTGGATCCTGTGATCTTCAAGATATTTTGCCAGATCATTGCGGGTGAAAGACACGTTATCAGAAAGCGTGATCAGAAATCCGAACCACGACGGGTCGCTTTCAGGATATTTTGCAAACAGTTTCAGCTGCGGAATATCTTTCAAACCATTATAAAGACGGGCAAAGTTTTCTTTGCGTTTTTCTACAAATGACGGAAATTTTTCCAGCTGCGCACAGCCGATCGCCGCCTGCATGTCGCTTGCTTTTAAATTATATCCGAAATGACTGTAAACGTATTTGTGATCGTAGCCGACGGGAAGTTTTCCGAACTGCCGGGTGAAACGGCAGCCGCAGGTGTTGTCCACGCCGGACTCACACCAGCAGTCACGTCCCCAGTCGCGGATGGAAAGCATGATTTTTTTCAACAGCGGATTATCAGTATAAACCGCGCCGCCTTCGCCCATAGTCATATGATGCGGA
>JAZQYS010000561.1:0-4686 GCA_045633645.1 Victivallaceae bacterium
CGGCAGATGAAAGTTGCCGCCGCACCGTATTCGCGGAAAACCTCTTCAGCGCGGAGAATGGTCTCTTCTTTGAGGAAGAAATATTTGCCGTATTTGTGCAATGCCGTTCTGCCCAGAGAGAGGGCAAGATAATAATTGATATACGCTCCGGCAAGGGAACCGGCACTGCCGATGATGATGGCAAGAATGCAGTCAATCCAAACGTTTCCGGTGAGCATTTCTCCGCGGGCAGCGAGGAATCCTGCGGGAATCATCACAACTTCGCTGGGGAAAGGAATAAAGGAACTTTCAATCGTCATAAAAATAAAGATGAGCAAAAGCCCCCAGACGTGTGCGAACTGGGCAAAATAAGCGATGTGAGAAGCAAGTGTTTCAGTCATGATAAAAATATCTCCTGTTATTTTTTGCGTTTTTTACCTTTGGAATGACGGAACTCTTTTGAATCCATTTCTTCAGAAATATCCGCAACCCAATTCCGTAAAGCGGAGACGGAACGCGGCTTTTTGCGGGGCTTGTCAGAACCTTTTCTGTCAGATTTTCCGGCAAAATTGTTTCTTTCAGTTTTTGCCGGTTTTTCCTGCCTTTCCTGCTTTTCCTGAGCAGGCTTCTTATCTGTTTTGCAGCCCTGTTCGGGATGGACATTGATTCCGGCAGCGCGGGCATTTTTCATAAAAACAGCGGCGTCTTCAGGTTCAAGATCAATAAAAGAAAAACGGTCGAAACAATCGATTTTACCGACTCTCGCCTTTTTGATACGGGCGATTTCCCAGATGAGATCAAGCATTTTGACAGCGCCGAAGTTGTCGTTTTTGCCGATACCGATATAAAGACGCATGTGTCCGGGATCACCGGCATCAGCTTCCCAGGCTTTGCGGTCGGTTTTGCGCTGTTTGGGTTTTGCGCCGATTTCGGGATAATTGGCAGGATCAAGTTCATTTTTAAAGAGCATTTTGAGGACGGCGGCAAAGGCCTCTGCCGGGTTGTCGCTCATAGACAGCAGTTCTTCGGCAAAACCGATGCAGTCCCGGTGTTTTCCGGAATCCATCATGCCCGCAAGTTGATCGGCAAAACGCTGTTTTTTGGCTTCAATGATATCTCTGCCCTGCGGAAGTTCCTGCTTGATGATCTCAACTTTGGCATCTTTTTGAATCAGTGAAAACTTGTGCCTTTCTCCGGGCGTGACAAAGGTGATGGCTGCGCCCTTGTTTCCGGCGCGTCCGGTTCTGCCGATACGGTGGATATAAACTTCGGCGTTGCGCGGAATGGAATAGTTGATAACGTGCGTAAGATTGTTGACGTCAATACCGCGCGCCGCCACATCGGTTGCAATCAGAAGACGGAATTTGTGCGCCTTGAAACGGTTGATAACGCGCGTTCTCTGCGCCTGGGCGATATCGCCGTGGAGTGCTTCAACGTTGTAACCTTTTGTATTGAGTTTTTCAACAAGTTCATCCACATCAACTCTTGTGCGGCAGAAGACGAGGGCGGACATATCCGGGTGAATATCAATCAGTCTTGACAGAGCGGCAAATTTGTCTTCTCTTTTGACTTCATAGAAGAACTGCTCCGTAAGATCCGTGCAGACAGCTTCAGGCTCAGCGCGGATGATTTCAGGATTCTGCATGAATTTTTCGGCGATTTTGCGGACTTCATCGGGCATAGTCGCCGAGAACATCAGCATACGCTTGTCGGAGTTGGTTTCGGCGAGAATTGTTTCAATATCTTCAACAAATCCCATATCCAGCATTTCATCAGCTTCATCCAGAACTGCGAATTTAAGTCTCTCAAAACTGATACTGCCGCGGCGCATGTGATCCATGATTCTGCCGGGGGTGCCGATGGCGATATCCACACCTTTTTTGAGGTGCTGCAGCTGGATTTCAATGGATTGTCCGCCGTAGAAGGGAGCGATTCTCAATTCGGAACTGCCTTTGAGGGACTCCATTTCTTCGGCAATCTGCAGACAGAGTTCGCGGGTGGGCGAAAGAACCAGAGCCTGAATTTTTTTGCTGCGTTTGAGAGTTTCGAGCATGGGCAGCGCAAAAGCGGCGGTCTTTCCGGTTCCGGTCTGCGCCTGTCCGATCAGATCGCAGGAGCCGGACAGAAGTCCGGGAATCGCCAGTTTCTGAATGGCGGAGGGTTTTTCAAAACCTTTGGCGCGCAAGGCTTCAAGAGTTGTTTCCGACAGCCCCAGCTCCCGGAATTCAGTCAAATCGTTCATATAAATCCTTAAAAAAGTACAGTTCACAAGTTTAAATGTATAATATACACCCGCAAAGGCATTTTGGCAATAAATATTATTTGAAACAAATAGGCTTTCTTATGGACCGGGATGGACCTTATGGACCCAATGGACAACAGGCGTTACCGCAAAAAAAAGTGTGTTGTCTGCAATATTGCGGATTTTGTGCAAAAACTTCGCAGTATGATTTGACAAATTGCCGTTTCCGGCTTAAAGTATAAAGTGGACAGAGTATCTTGAAGTTTGAAACATAAAAATCAAGGAAAATAAATTATGAACAAAGTATATATCCGCTGCCGCTTTACGCTGGTGGAACTTCTCATCGTCGTCGGTATCATCGCCGTTCTCGCAGGTTTGGTCCTGCCCGCTGTCATCGGCGGAATCCAGCAGGGACGCATCACGCAGGCCAAGTCCGACCTCGCCGCTATTATGATGGCTCTCAAAGGCGTTGAAGGAACCTATGGCAAGATGGTGAAAAAAGATAGTTCCGACAATTGCAATTTTCAGAACGCAACTGTAACTCCAGATGAGAAAACCATCAATTCCGTTAAAGAAAAAATTATCGTATTAGGAGCTGGTACGGTTTCGGATTCTGACAGTCCTAAAGCGTACGACGCTTTTATTACAGAACTGAGTGCTCCCGGAGCTTCAGGGTTAAGCACCCGTAATATCAACGTCAGAAAAATTAAATTTCTTGAACCTAAGTCATCTTTTAACCCCAATTTGGCTTATGACAATTCTGCAAATACCCCGAATCTCTGGCGCGACCCTTGGGGAAATGCTTATAAAATTTATATCAACATTAATGGCAATGATGCTATTAATGTTGGCAGTAAGACCATTGCCGCTAAAGCTGCAGGATACTCTTTGGGTCCCAACGGGAAAGATGACGGCGGTTGTCATGTTGACCTCAATACTTGTATTTCATCCGACGATCACAAACTCCACGACGATATTGCCACCTGGAACAACTGATAATGGATAATGCTCCGCAGGCGCCGGTATTGACCGTAAGCGACGCCAACAGAGCCGTTCGCGATGTGGTGGAGGGTTCTTTCGGTCCCTTCTGGCTGGCGGGAGAAGTGGGCAGTCTGATTGTCCACACTTCAGGACACGCTTACTTTACCCTTAAAGATCAGCATACGCAAATCAAGGCGTGCTGGTTCGGCGGCGCACAGAACTGCCGCAGAATGGGTATTGCCAACGGCAGTCTCATTGAGGCGTTCGGACAACTCACTGTCTATGAAGTAAGAGGAGAGTACCAGTTCAGTGCCCGCACCATGCGCCTTGCAGGTGTGGGTAAACTCCAGCAGGAGTTTGAAGCCATCAAGGCAAGACTTGAAGCCGAAGGTCTGTTTTCTCTTGACCGTAAAAAGAAAATTCCGCTTCTGCCCCGCAAAATCGGCGTTGTTACAAGTCCCTCCGGGGCGGCAATCAAAGACTTTCTGCAAATCATCACCCGGCGTTTTCCCAATGTGAATATCAGGATTTATCCCTGTCTGGTTCAGGGGGAACAGGCGGCTTCTCAAGTTGCGCGCGGTGTTGAATTTTTTAACAGAACAAACGCTTGCGAAGTCATTGTTGTCACCCGCGGCGGCGGCAGTATGGAGGACTTGTGGTGTTTCAATGATGAACATCTTGCCCGTACAGTTGCCGCAAGCAGAATCCCCGTTATCAGTGCCGTCGGACATGAACGGGATTTCACCATCTGCGATTTTGCCGCCGATTTGCGTGCGCCCACACCCTCGGCTGCAGCAGAACTGGTTATTTCTCATCATGAAGAACTTTTCAACCGTCTCAACCGTGCTGAACGCGGTGTACAGCAGAGTCTTTCTCTGCGGCTGGCACGCTTGAGAACACGCATAGACAACAGCGTATTCCGTCTGAACCGCAACAATCCTGAACGCAAAGTTTTAATGCGCAAACAGCGTATTGACGAGTTGGAAATCCGCTGTTCAAGAGTCATGGAATCCCGTCTGGCGGCAGTGCGTACCCGTCTGGCTTATCTTTGCGCAACTTTGTCCGCCCGCAATCCGGATAATCTGCTTGAACTTGGATACGCTTTTGTAATTGATCCCGAAACGGGAAAACCGGTTACAACCAGTCAAATCGCACCTGATACCCGGCTGCATTTGCGCTTTGCGGATGGTGTTCTTCCGGTTAAAACGCTTGATAAAAGCGGTCAAACAGAAAAATAATTTAAGAAATTCCCGCAGAAAAATGCCTGAATTTAAACAAAAATACAAGTTTTTGCAAAAAAAATCATTTTTCCATTGGGAATTTTCTGAAAGTGGCGTTATATTATTTGGATAGGCGTGACTGCCAAATGTTTGGCGGTCAGGGTCGGCTTGCAAAAATTTGGCAGTCCCGCCTGACCGGTTTAACAAACTGTGTAATCAAAAAGGTGAAAAAATGGGTAACTTGAAGAAAAAACGGCGCAAAAA
>JAZQYS010000562.1:0-3450 GCA_045633645.1 Victivallaceae bacterium
TTGCTTCCCGTCAAATTATGGACAGTTTGAAGCGGCGTTCTCCGGAACTTATTAAAGTTTTGAAATCAGAGTTGCGTGAAATCGTATTCAACTATCTTTCAGAGAAACTTCCCTTCGGTTTGGGCGCGGAAACAATTTCCAACGGACTTGTCTGCGTTATCAATTGGCAGGATATCGAAGTTCGTATGTGTGAAAAATTGGACAGTGAATCAACGCTTGATTTGATAAAAGAAGAGCTTTTGACTTTGCTGAATAAGGTTGAGGAATGGGCAAATACAGATGCCGGTGCTGCTAAAGTTGATACAGTTGTCAACAGCATGAAAGATAAAGTCATCAATTTGATCCGTGAGTTTTTGCAGGAAAAACTTCCTGCTCTTGCCGGCAGTGTGCTGGACTCTGAATCTCTGTGGAACTGGATTGAAAACGAACTTCTTCCGGGTGCTGAACCGCAGATTGAGGCTTTTATCAAAACTACCGGAAAAACAGTTATTATGGAAAAACTGGATATTTCCCGTAGAATTGCGGAGGCTGTGGACAAACAGGATGTCAAAGAATTTCATTCCATGATAAACTCCATCGCCGCCCAGCATCTTGGTGCTATTCAGGTGCTTGGTTATTTCCTCGGAGCTTTGGTCGGAGCTGCTCAAATATTTGTTAACTGATATAAGCTATCAGCAGGGGTAAGTCCGATTTTTTTGATAGTAACGGCGGTATGCTGTCTGCGGAGGCGTGATGCTGGCATAAGACGTATAAGACTTATAAGACTTATAAAATGATGGTGGGTGCGCCCGTCTTCGCCCTGACGGGCTACGCCGTGGCAAGTCATGTGATACCCCGTGGGTTTGCTTGCCGCAGTGTGTTTGGGCTCGGTCGATAAGTTACCGTTGGGGTATGCAACGGGCAGAGTTACCGCTGGGCAAGGCAACGCATACGGCGCCCCAACAACAAATCTCATAAATCTCATAAATCTCATAAATCTCATAATTCTCATAAGCGCCGCCCGATTGACACAGCAAGCCACAGCGGTTATTCAGAATTTGAGTGCAAAAAATTACCGCAGGGTAAAACTGCTCGCAGATTTTACCGTTGGATACTGCCGGGCAACTTGATGGCAACGGTGGTCTGCTGTGTCTGCGGGGGTGTGACGCTTGCATAAGACGTATAAGACTTATAAGACTTATAAAATGATGGTGGGTGCGCCCGTCTTCGCCCTGACGGGCTATGCCGTGGCAAGTCATGTGATACCCCGTGGGCTTGCCTGTCGCGGTGTGGTTTGGCTCGGGCGATAAGTTACCGTTGTGTAAAGTAACGCGCCCGGTGACTGTGCTCGTTAGAGCCAGTCCCGGGCAATCGGGGATTTTTAAGGGGCTCCCCCCTTAAACGGTCGCAGCAACGTCGCGACCGCTACTCGCTTTTTTTGCCAAGCTTTTTTTCTATAAAAAATCCCCCACGGGAAAGTTTGTGAGGGATTTTTAAGGGAACTCTTCCCTTAAACGGTCGCAGCAACGTCGCGACCGCTACTCGCTTTTTTTGCCAAGCTTTTTTTTCTATAAAAAATCCCCCACGGGAAAGTTTGTGGGGGATTTTTAAGGGGCTCCCCCCTTAAACGGTCGCAGCAACGTCGCGTCCTCTACGCGCTTTTTTTTGCCAAGCTTTTTTTTCTACCGAAAAAAAAGCGGTTAGCGTTTGACGCGGGCGTTGCCGCCCCAGATGCTCCAGACCTGTTCTTCGTCAGCGGGCTGAGCGTAGTCGGTGAGGTGGGTGGTGGCGAGAGCGCCGGTAGCCCAACCGAACTGAGCCCATTTTTCGGGTTCCCAGCCGCGGAGGATGGAGTAGAGATAACCGCCGACGAAACCGTCGCCGCCGCCGATGCGGTCAAGGACGCGGATTTCGCGGGGTTCGATGACCTGCCATTCGCCGTTGACGTTGGAGATGGCACCCCAGAGGTGGGTGTTGGCATTGAGAACCTGACGGAGAGTGGTAGCAAAAGCGGTGGCGTTGGGATAAGCGGCCTTCACGCGTTCGACCATTTCCTTGAAGTTTTCAATTTTTTCGGCGATAGCTTTGCCGCCGGCTTCGGGACCCTGGATTTTGAGACAGAGCTGGAAGTCTTCTTCGTTACCGATGAGGACGTCAGCGACGCTGGCGATTTCGGCGAAGATGGCAGAAAGTTCTTCTTCGCGGCCTTTCCAGAAGGAGGCGCGGTAGTTGAGGTCAAAGGAAACCTTGGTGCCGTACTTTTTGGCGGCGCGGGCGATTTCGAGACAGAACTTGCTGGTTTCGGGGGAGAGGGCGGCGATCAGACCGGAGAGGTGAACCATCTGGACACCTTCTTCACCGAAGATGCGGTCAAGATCAAAATATTTGACATCGAGCTGACGTCCGACTTCACCTGCGCGGTCGTTCTGAACGCGGGGACCGCGGCTGCCGTAACCGCTGTCAGCGAGGTTGAACTGGTGACGGAAACCCCAGGGACCGACCTGTTCAAGTTCGGGACCTTCATAATCCATGTGACGACCGGCGAGGTTGTCCTTAATCATGCGGGCAACGGGGCTGTCTTTGACAAAAGCGGTGAGGACCTTGACGGGCAGACCGAGATAAGAAACAACGCTGGCGACGTTGGTTTCGGCACTGGTAACCTGCATTTTGAAGGTCTCGCTGCAGTGGAAGGGCTGACCATCAACGGGGGTCAGACGGACACCCATACTGGTCGGAACCAACAGGGCGTACTTGGCATTTTCTTTAAGCTGCAAAGCCATTTTAGAAACTCCTTTTTGATTTAACGTAAAACGGAAAAATCCGCACACTATTTAAAGTACACCCAAAAAAGCAAAATGCAAAGTATAAGTCATACTTTTTGCTGACTTTTGGGTGAATTGAACGCGGTAAAATCTTAAGATTCAAAAAATATTGAAAATTTGTACAGATCTTTATTTGCAATCACGGTTGAAAAGTTTATATTTTATTTAAGCATATACAAAAAAAATCAGAGGATTTCAAAAATGACTTTGTGGGCTTCACACCGCGGGGAGTCTTATGATGCTCCGGAAAATACACTTGCCGCTTTTAAACTTGCACTTGAACGCGATACCGATGCCTGGGAAACGGATATTCATTTTACAAAAGATAATATCCTTGTCTGCTGTCACGATGCCCATACGGAACGCACCTGCGATAAAAGAATGGTGATAGCCGAATCCTCTTTTGAAGAATTGCAGACCCTTGATGCCTGCAATAAGAAAGAACAGTACAAAGGCGAAAAGATTCCGCGTTTTGCTGATCTGCTTGCCATGCTTCCGCAGGGGAAACTGCTTTTTACCGAGATAAAAATCAGCCATCCGGATATCGTGGATGCGATGATGAACGAAATTGACAAGTCCGGCGTTGCAAGAGAGCAGATTATTGTGATTTCGTTCCATGCGGATATGATCAAACTCTGTAAAGAACGTT
>JAZQYS010000563.1:0-17183 GCA_045633645.1 Victivallaceae bacterium
TTTCTTCACCTTCCTCAAGGTCAAAGAAGTCCATGCCGACACAGGCTGCAGCGGCAGATCCGGTTTCATCAATTTCATCGATCAGTCCATGAACCAGAGCGGATGCAGAGTTCAGCATGGTACCGTCTTTGCCTTCTTCGCCTTTGAGCAGAGCTTGGATTTCCTCAATGCTCTTTCCGCTGCGGTCGGAGTAGACTGCCGAGATGGTATCACCCACGGTGTCCAGATCAGACGCTGCGCCGCGCAGTTCAGGAGCGTTTCCGCAGGCAAGGCACCACGGACGGTGAAGGTGAAAAAAAGCCGCCTTGTTCATGATGACCTTGTCACCCGCCTGAGCGATGACACTGGCAATGCTTGCCGCCATGCCGTCGATGATGACTGTCACGGGAACACCGGCTGCGGATTTTGCCCGCAGATAATTGTAGATGGTCAAGCCCTCAGTGACAGAGCCGCCGGGACTGTTGATCCGGACGGTGATTTCACAGGGATCAGCTGCATCGATCTTGTCGGTGACACTTTTGGCGGTGTCGCCCAGAGAGAACCAGCTTCCGCCGATGACGGAATAGAGTTTCAGGGTGAGCGGCTGCTTTTTCTCCTCTGCCGCTTCAAGGTTGAACCAGTTGTCAACCTTTGCGGAAAGGATTTCCTTCATTTTCTTTTTGTTCATGTTATTCCTCCGTGGTTTCTTCAACGACGGAGGCAGCACCTGCCACCGTCTCAAAAATATTCAAGGGCAGTCCGAGGGAACGGACATACTTGCATTCTTCGGCAAGATCGGCAAGGCGTGTTTTCCATCCGGGACCGAGCAGTTCTCTGAAAGTGAGTTCGCCGTTCTTGAGCTTCTGGGCATTTGCACGCGCCTGCTTTTCCGGATCGATGGCATCGGGACAGGGAAACTCCCAGTTGATCTTGACATGCCAGCGCAGATCTGCCGGAGCAGGAAAGCCCTTCCGGATTGCCCGGCGGATGACTTTTTCTGCAATCCAGTCCAGAAATTGATGCTCCATGCGCTTCTGGAAATTGCGCAGATGGGCGTAGGTAATGGCACATTCGCCACGGTGTGCCGTGTAAGAGGAACTGACCGCCATTCTGGCAAAGCCCTGTGTAAGTCCCTGACTTGCGGCTGCAGAGTCACCCAGTTCGTTGAAAAAGGTTGCTGTGTCAAGGTTCGGTCGGTCTATGCCGGGGAAAACGACTTTGTCGCCCTGGGCAACGTAATCGAGGTTGCCGCCGGTACACTCTTTGAGTTGGTCATAAAGCGGAAGTTCTTTTACCTTTTCTTCGCTCAGAGCTTCAGCGATACCTTCTTCTTCGTCAATATCTCCTGATTCGGCAGAAAGTTGTTCGAGAAGATCTTCGGCAAGAGCCTGCTGGTCGTCGCTGATGCCGGGATCCGTATGTTCCACATAGGCATAATTCTTGGATCTGACCCGGGCGGTAGATAATTCACTCTTGATCATTTCGTCAATGTCATAGAGATTATCCGACACGGGAAGCATCGAGGGAACGCCCCGACTCTGATTGAAGCGGAAACGGTTTTTGATCAATCGTGCCGTATCGGCGGGGATGAAGGTTGCTTCATCGATGCCGACAGTGAGAATTCCGGACTTTTCGGAGGCAAGTTCTTTGCGGCAGACAATGAAACCGGCAAGTCTGCCGTCTTTACTGCGGATGACGCCGTTCTTCTGCGGATAAGGTTTACCCTCTTTGTCGCGTGCCCACTCCGGAGCATTCTTTTCCCAATCTGAAGCAGACACTTCACAGAGCTGATCCGCCTCCCAGATCAGGAGTTTTCCGGTATCAGCAAGCCAATCATCGAAACTGACAAGGACATCACCTTCAAGCATGAGCGCACGCTCAATGCCCTGCACAACTTCGGCAAAGTGCTGCGGTTCGTCATAGCGGCAATCGCGGGCAAAGTCAACGTTGAAATATTCATCAGCTTTTTTGTTCCATTCTTCGTCTGAACTTGCAAAGCGTGCCCGGACTTTTCCGAAAGCAAGGACACAGCGATTGCCGATAATGGTGAGAGCCTTTGAGTTTGACCGGTTCAGATTCCGGTTGATGGCAATGGCTTTCAGCCGGTCATAGGACGAAAGTTGATACCGTTCTTCTCCGCCGACTTCAATCGGCAGATCAGGACGGATGCCCTGCCTGCTGGTTTCGATCGCCTGATATTTGGCAAGTATCGTGAATACTGCCGCCGCTGTTTTGCGGTCAATTTTTCGGGGCATAACGGACTTCCTTTCTTCTTCCGGTATTCAGCAAGATACCGTGCTTGCTGGCAATTCTGATCAACTCCCGCATATATTCGCCTTCAAGGCAGCGGAGTTCCTCCAGGCGGACCCGGGTGACAGCGTGACTCCCCTGAAGACTGGTGGATTGTCCCATCTCCAGAAGGTCAGCGCGGGCATCACGGATTCTCTTTATTTCTTCCATGATTTCCACCGCCCGGGGAATGTCACTTAATTTCATCTTTTTTCCTTTGGTTTAAAAACGGCTCTCATATATATCACAAATGCGGAAATACCGCTTTGTAAGTTATTAACAGTCAGTTAATAAAGTGTGAAAAGTTCCGCTCTTTTCTGAGGGCGCGCGCGTATGTGTGCGCACGCGAGAAAAATGCCGTTTTTGCCAAAAAAAATTCAAAAATTTTTCACCATCAAATATTTTTACATCTTTTTTTACATCTTTTTGCATTTATCGCTTGAAAAGATGTAAAAAAAGATGTATATTAAATCAAGGTTAAGGGGGATACATGAATTACAGAGAACTGGAAAAAATCCTGAAAGAAAACGGGTGGTTCTTCTTGAGACCGGGAAAAGGCAGTCACATGATGTGGAGTCACGAAAAGGCAGCAGTCCCGATACCGATACCGAACCACGGGAGCAAAGAAATTAACGCCGCTCTTGCAAAAGGGCTGGTCAAAAAAATCAAAAGTGTTAATGAGTAAAAAAAACTCCGGGGAGGGGTTCCCTCCCCGGATAAAAGGAGAATACATGAGCAATAAAACATACTTTTTCTGCGTTCACAATGATCCGGAGGGACTCTGGGGAGAGTTTCCCGATTTTGAATGTGCAATGACAGACGGAGAAAATCTGGCAGATTTGCTCAAAAATGCAGCAGACTGTCTTGAATCCGCAGTCATGGGCTATCAGGAAGCCGGTATTGATCTTCCTGTTCCGTCCGATATTGATCAGTTGGAAGAATTGAAAGCAAAGTGTGAGAGTGCCGTGTCTTTTGTCGTGCCGGTAACCGGTTATATTCCCGGACTTCCTGCCAGAATAAATGTCACCAGCACCGCCGACAAAATTGAAGAAATCACCAATTTTGCAAAAAAAGTCGGTCGCACCCGCTCGGAATTGATGGTCAAGGCTACACTTGATTACATCCGCAGTCATGCCTGATACTTTGTGATCACAACGGCTCCCCTCGGTTTTGAGGGGAGTTTTTTTTATTTCCTGACGATTTTTGTCGGTGTTGCGATCATCCTCGGCAGCAGTTCAGCTCTGAAGTAGTCCAGCAGAGCAAGCATCTGTTTTTCACAGTCGAAAAAGTGATCGTTTCCGCTGTTGACCCACATTTCAAACTCTTCAAACTTGTGCTTGCCCTGGGGATTGGGACGCCAGTCAGAGAGTTGTTCTGCGTAGTTCTGCGTAACTTTGCGGGGAACATGCCAGTTCTGCTCCCCTGCCGGATGGATCGTGTAGAGCGTGTATAAGAGCAGCAGCCGGTAATAGTTCTCACGGACAAGCAGCAGGTTCTTCACCTCCTGAGAGAGTTTGTAATTCTTCTCATTCTGGATCCGCGGATTGCCCTTGTAAGTCATGACGCCCTTTTGTTTCGCCGCCCAGCTCCGCATCTGACGGGAACGGTGTCCGCCTTCGTCAACCAGTCCCATGATACAGCGTCCGCCGTGGTATTCGGCGGTATAGGCGCGTGTCAGCTCGTCAAAAGTCCTTGCTTCACCGCAGGCAAGCAAGTAAGAGTGGAAACGATTGTCAACGCCTCTGACTACCCAGAACCATCTCATATCCTGAGTATCCGCAGAGAAGAAGCGGAACCGTATCTTTGCCGGTTCCGGTGTGTCCGCTGCAAGACGCTTGAGAGCAGTGTCCGCCTGACCGGCAGCCGCCCGGACCTTGAAGGGACGCGCCCTGATTGAGTTGTCAAAATAAATCTGGTCGGCAAGGTTGCCAGTTTTGCCCGCCCGCAGTTGAGCCTCCGCTATGTTCGCCCAGCGCAACTGGGGAGAGATCAGAGAGGCTAACGCTCCCCACTGGAAGCCCGGACGTGTCAAAAGCAATTCCGGTCTCCGGTGGATGTAGCCGCCGGATCGGACCATGGATTCAGCCTTGTCCTCGGTGTGAGCAGTTTGGCAGCGTGGACAGATCAGCCGCAGCGTATCCGGCAGAAGTTCTCCGTCATCGGTTGAGTCAAACTGCAGATTGTGGATGTCACAGCTCCGCATGGTGAGATCTCCGCAGCCAAGACAGCGCAGAAAATAGTAGCCTTCGCTTGAGTCCTTGAAGATTGACCAGATCCGGGAGGTTGCGCCTTTGGGAGTACAGACCATGCAGAGCAGACTTTCAGGATACGCCCTTGAGCGCATCTCAAGGTCTTTGAGAGGATCAGTCCCCTTGACAGACTGCCAGTCGTCCAGTTCGTCCGCAACCAGACGGCGGGCAGAAAAGGAGGCAATTCGGGAGCCGACACCGCCGAAGTAGACAGTATTCTCCGCCAGATGATAGGCTTCGGATGAGTGACTTTTCGGCAGCAGAAGAAGTTCCCGGAACCGTGGAATATTCCGCAGAAGCGGCTCCACCTTGTGCGCG
Organism: Victivallaceae bacterium; assembly: GCA_045633645.1. Lineage (GTDB taxonomy): Bacteria > Verrucomicrobiota > Lentisphaeria > Victivallales > Victivallaceae > UBA1784. Next base: position 4,836 of record JAZQYS010000563.1, read on the forward strand.
TTGATTTTCTTTGCAACTTCTTCACTGGTGTAATAAATCAGGCTCGTTCCCGGATCCATATCAAGGGACCAGAGCAAGCCGCCAAGCCAGGTGAGCGTCTTCCCCGTCTGCTGCGGTCCCACGGCACAGAGCTTCTTGAGTCCCTGTCCGGGGAGCAACTCCCATGCCTTGAGAACGTCAATCAGATAGGGAGAGCGTGAGAGATCAAGCGGACCCGGCACGGGATCCGTCGCGGGAAACACGATGTTTCCGGTCGCCCAGCGGTCGGGAACAACGTGCGCCCTGGGAACAACTCCGGAAAATATGGTGCGCAGAGCGTTAAGCATCGAGAGCCTCCAGTGCTGCATCGATCAGCCCGCGTATCTGAGAAAGTGCCGTATCCGGCAGCTTCAGACGGACAAGTCCGACACGGACATCGGAGAGGACCGTAACCATGCTTTCCGTAATTTTCGCAAGCGCCTCCTGATGGATCTTTGCCTCGGCTTCACCCGTCGCCAGCCTGATCTTGAGGATTTCAGCCTGCAGCTTATAGCGTTCAAGTTCCTGTTTGGGCATGGAGGCAAGTTCTTGCGCCGTCGGGAAACTTCCTGAAGGTTTAACGGGAACAGGTTCCTGATCGGATCCTACTTCATGATGCAGCTGAAGATCCACGGCATCGAAAGTACCTTCTCCGGCTTTGGACACAGTGAGAACGCAGCGGACCTGCGGCAGTTCCACCCGTCCCCCCGGAGCCGCCTTAGCCTTAGCTATTGCCCGGTCCATCTGCCCTCTGGAAAGTCCCGTTGTCTGCATAAATTCCGCTCTTGTCACCGCACACCCCCCGTGCAGTCCCAGTCCAAACGGCACAACCTTTTGATTTTCAGAGCTTTCCCACACGCTCCCCGTGTGAACAAAATTCCGCTCCACCCTCCGTGCCCGATTCCGTACCGCCAATGACTGCACGGTCTCGGGAAGAACCTACCCCGGGGGGTGCCGGTTGTTTTTGATGTCAAAAAAGTGCTGATCATGGCTCTTTAACTCCCTGTCCTTTAAGTGGATCAGTGGCGCCGGTCCACCGGAAAAACTTAGCACGGTCAATCCGGATGATTCCGGGCGTATTCAGGACAGGTAAGGTCTTGTTCCTGCAGAGTTTATATATGTAGGAGGTGCTTGTATTGAGAAGAGTTGCAGCCTCCTGCACGGTGAGGGCTTTTTTTTCATGCGTGGTCTTTGGGTTTGGTTTCATATATGCTCAAATGTCCTGTAATGTGTTGATATTGCCAAAAAAGTATCACTCATCATTCTGCCAGGCGGCACGGATTTCGGGATCAGAAGCCCCGTCCCGGTCGTTGTCCAGATAGATGAGCGTGTTGTCAATTCTGGTGTGTCCGGCAAGGAATTGGACCTTGCGCCAGACAGTTGGATTGTGCTCTCCGAAACGGCGTGCAAAGCTGTTGTAGAACCTGAGCAGACAAGTTTTCCGGAGTCCGTGAAACCCCGTCCCTGTTGCTGCAAGCCCTGCACGTCGGAGGAGAGTTTGCTGGTGATAATAGCAAGTCTTTCGAGTGCGTCCGATGAAGAGTTGTTCTTGTCCTTTGATGCGCTTTGCGGCGTGCCAGCGAATGACCGCAGCTCCCATGCGCTCCCAGGGAAACGGAATAGTCAACCTGACAGCGGACCGTCTCTTCTCAAGATCTCTGGACACCCTTTCTCTGGGTGTTCCGTCCGGAGTAAAAAGATCCTTCACGCGCATCCGGAGAACTTCTCCGATGCGTGCGCCGGTACCGAGGGCGATAGCCGCAGCGGCGGCATAGGGCAGTTCGGATTCCGGAGCGTTATTGAGGACTTGTATGAAGGCATCAGTTTCCGCAGTTGTCATCGGTCGTGTCCTGGTTCCCATTTTCGTCACCCAGTTTTTTAGCTTTGAATTTGGTATCCGCCCAGCTGAGAGATATGCTGAACGGCTTGCAGTTTCGTGTTTTGGCTGAATAGAGCTGCGTGGTACTTTCTCCTTTTGACCTCCAGAGAAAAGCAACGGTATGCGCCAGTTGCTCAAGGCTGCTTGTTTCCTTGAGCCATGTGAGATCAGGAACGCCGCCCTGCATCTGACTCTGCCTGTTGAACTGGCTGACGATGATGCCTGCAGCCTTGAATTCGGCAAGAGTGTCATGAATGGTCTGCAGTGAAGCATTGACCTCTTCCAGCTGAGATCTGAGCCGTCTGTCGGGAGAAAGATTCTGCAGAAAGTCAATATACACGACTTCCGCCGCTCCATCGGCTTCAATTGCCCGGAGCTGCTGCCGGATAAATCCCGGAGTGATGGCACCGGCATCGTTGCCGAAGATATGGAGCTTCTTGGAGTATTTATCCATGAGCAGGCGCAGCGTGTCCTTGAAGCGTATCAGAGCGTACTGGTCGCGGTCAGGAATGTAGTGCGGAATTCCTGAACCTGCAGCGACGATACGGGCAAGGATGTCTGCGGTGCTGCTTTCGGTGCAGAAATAGGCCACGTTGAACCCTGCTTTAAGCTGTTCCCATACGGCACCGGCGCAGAGAGCGGTTTTTCCACCGCCTGCCCTGGCTCCCAGGACAAACATTTCGCCCTGCCGGAGCCGTACAAAGTCCCCTTCTGTTCCCTGCGGAAACATCGGGATCAGGCGCGGGGGTGCGGAAATGAGAGAAACTTTCAGTTCTTCAGCGGCTTCTGCAAGAGTTGGAATGTGCCGTCCTCCGGCGGTGATCCGTGCTGATTCAAGTTCTGCGGTGAGCGTCTTAATAATTTCATCAGGCGGCGTTTCTTTGTCAAGCGCGGCGGAAGATGCTGAGTACAAAGCGCTGTAAATATCGCGCTTAGCCTCGGCAGCCTTAATGTTCTGACACCAGCTTGAAAAGTTCACCGTGGTAGCAATGACACCGTCAAGTTCGACCAACTCCATCATGAGATCCGGAAGTTTTTCAGCGACTGTGAGGATGTCTGCAGCACCTCCGCTGTTCAGTTCGGCGTTGACAGCCTTCCAGATTTTTTTGATACGGTCATCGGTAAAAGTCTTTTCAGTGATGCAGTGAAGATGAGCAGTTGAGATGAGATTGTTTTCTCTCAGGATGGCGGCAAGGACCGCCTGTTCAAGTTTGGGAGCGTCCATGAGTTATCCCTCCTGAAGTTGCCGGATCTGTTCCGCTGCGCTCAAGCCGGGAGAAGCCTGCGGAACTCTTGCCGGGAATTTGGGAGCAGCCTTCTGCGACCATGTGGCAAGGCGTCCTGCTGTTGACCATGTCTTTTGCAGCGCAAAACGGAAACGCCCTTTTTTGTCGGGTTCAAGCCAATACCGGCAGAATTCTTCTCTGAACTCGGCATAAGCCTCGTTCTTGCCGATAGCGGCATAGACAGAGCCGATAAACTCTTCTCGTGACCATTTGGTGAAGTCAACAGGCTTTAAAACGATGACATTATCGTCTTTATCGTCTTTTTCGGCAGCATTTGTTTCAAAGAAAATTCTTTTTCTTTGCATCTCCGTAGGAGATGTTTCTTTTTCTTTATCTAAATCTAAATTGGGTTTTTTGGGTTCAGTTGGGTTTTGTTGGGTTTCACAAAAACCCACTGGGTTTTCTGGGTTTTGTTGGGTTTTACAAAAACCATCTTGCTTTTTCGGTCGTCCCCCCTTGCTGCCGTTGGCTTTATTTCGCGCGCAAACGACGGAATATTCCTCTTTATCGTGATCAATGCAGCTTTGGAATTCATGCCATAGAGCAGCAGCGATTCCCGTGAATTCAGGCGCGGTTCCGGTCTCGGCATACGCTCTGATTGCTTTCAGCATTTGCCGGAGTTCCGCTTCCGGCAGACACTCTAAAGTGTCAAACCAGCGGAAACGGAAACACATGGCTTCTTTCGGTTCGTTCCTGAGACTCATATACTCCTCCGATACTTTTCCAATGCTCCGGAGAGAGCCTGTTCCATGTCAAAGATCGGCACGGAGTGTATGGCAGCAGTTTCAAGCTCCAACATGGCGCCTTTGGAGTTCTCCCAGCCGGGCAGACGGACCACGGCGGCACAGTGCTTCACCAGAGCAAGAGTGGTGTCAACGAACATCTGATGCGGCGCATATTCCGGAATGATAAACGACAATGACGCCGGATTGATCGTTTCAAAATCAAGATTGTTGAGCTTTTCTTCAGCCTCGTAAAAAGCAGCCCGGTTGAAGTCATCAAGTCCCGACATGGGACCTGATATAAAAACAAGAAATTCCAGCGGTGTCATTTTATCTTTCATCTCCTTTTCTTTTGCCCGGACGGTCCGGACTGTGATTCCTGAAGCGCGGGCGAACTGTTCAGCCTGCCATTCCGGATGTTTCATTTTCAAACGCAGCACTTTCAAAGCTGCCGTGGATAAACTTGTCAGCCAGCGGATGTATTGAGCGATCACATGAAATGATATGCCGACTTTGCCGCCCGGTTCCTGATAGACGGCAGGAAGTTGAGCAAAGCGTTCAAGAGCGGACACCGTTTCAATCGGGACTTGAGATTTTCTCAGTCCCAGATCTCCTTTGCGGTCGTTCTCAATAAATTCCCGGCAGTATTGAGAGATCTCGCATACATGACACTCCTCCCGATCAGAGAATGTACCGTAACATTGCATGGTCAGTCCTCTTTGAAGTTATTGAAGTCCTTGAGCGTTTTATAAAAGTCCGCTGCCGGTGTTCCATCGTCCTGATAGTCACCCTCTTTGTACATGGGTTGTCCCCAGCTGTGACCGGCTCCCATAAAAGTGAACTTTGTGACACCCTTCCAGTGGCAAGCCCGGAAAAGGACTTGATGCCCTGCCTTGTGCCACGCCATCACAGAAGCCCATTTTTTATCATTGGACCGGGCGGTGCAGATCAGACAGAGATTCCGGTCGCGGTCAAGTTTTAAAACCCTGTTCCCCGAAGCAACGGCACCGCATTTGTCGCAGATCTGCTCCGGCTCCGGCTCCGTTTCCTCCGTTCCGGCAAAAAGATCCTGTTCATCCTCATCGGTCATTTCAAGTGTATCGATCAGTTGACCTGTGCTGTTGAGATAGATCTGCTTCATGCCTTTTTCCGGAGAATTGAAAACGATTTCAAGTTCAACCTCTCTGACCTCTCTTCTGGATGAGAGCTTTTCAAGCTGCATGGCAAGTCCAGAGCGCAATTCTTTTATAGCCGCCTTGTATTCCTGGCGAACTTCGGCAAAAGCATTTTCCCGATCCTGGATGCTCTTGTGTATCAAGCCGACAAAATCGGCAGTGGTCTTCAATTCTTCATCGGTCAGCGGAACCGGATATTCTCTTGTTTCAATCATGTTTAGAATCCTTTGTTTAATTTTTGATCCAGAGCTCAGCAGCTTCAAACGGAGATCCTGCCTTAACAAAGCCAAAAACACAGTTTGCCCCGGGTGCGCCGCTCCGGAGGACATAGAGCCCTCCTTCGGCGTAGTAATACTTTATTCCCGCAAATCCCGTATCTCTCCAGATGACCAATTCGGCGCTGTTATCACACCAGTTGTGCAAAAAACAATCCATCTTTGAGATGCCGTATGTTTCAGACTTGCCCATTACATTTCCCTTTCAGTTTGAGGTAAAGTTTCATAGCTGCGACAACAGCCCTTTTGTCATAAAAATGCCGTTCCCGGTCCCCGGGATAATGGACGTGCCATCCTCCAAACTTGGTGTGGGTACTGAAATTGATCACGAGGTCATTGTAGGCATCGTCTTTGGGGAGAACTTCCAATATCTCATCCAATGTCGGTGCAGGACAGATCCTGCGTAAACAAAAATCATCCCGATGTGACCACGTCACAAAAAGAACGTCTGTTCCCTGTCCGTCCGGGGGCATGTAAACAGTGCTGTGCACCCAAGAAAAAATGCTGTCTTTGAACTCCCCTTCCGGTATCTTTGCACAGAGTTCCACCGGTGGAACAGCTTTTTTAAATTTTTCCAACATCATTGTTCCTCCAGCTCTTTATTGATTTTCTTTTCGATGCTGTCTAAAACGGCATCGAGCTTGGACTCCTCCTCAGCCGCATATTCAATAAGCTCTGCGGCAATATTGATCAGGACTTCCTTTGTTTTACTGTCATCGTTTTTGCAATGCTTTTTGATGACATCTGCGGCGTGCCGATGTCCGTCAATGAATCCCTGCCGGATGGCAAGATGGATCATAATTTTGTCAATTTGTTCGTCAGTCATTTTTTTTAATCCGCGATATGTTTTTTTGCCTTCTCGGCAGTTGCTTTTTGTACCATTTCATAAACGATTCTGCCGACTTCTCTGTCAAGAATAGTTTGTGCATGTTCCATCCGTGCCATTTCCTCCGGGGTCAATTCCTCCGGATCCGCCCAAACAAGCTTTATATTATAAGTCTTCATTTTATCAAAGCCAGAAGTGCGATAAAAAAAGCCAAAATTGAAAAAAACGAACTCAGCGCGAAAAAAGCAAGGACCAGTGTCCCATCGTTATTCTTCCGGATCTTCCGCGGATGATAGCAGGAATGAAGTCTTTTGCAAAAATCGTCTGACATATTATTATCCTTCCTTTTCATACCGATGCCCCTTTTTAATTTGTAACACCTGGTACATTTTTAAGTAAAATTTTTTCATGCTCAACTGCTACCAAAAAACGGATAAGATCTGACTTGCTGGGGCGTTTGAGTGCCTTCTGAACATCCTCAAAAATCTTTACTTCTTCCAAAGTGGCACGATAACAAATAACCACCTTCCCATCTTTTTGAACTTTTAAATCCATGTATACCTCCACATTTTTGATTGTGTCTACTGTTATAAAATAATTCCAACTGGAACAAATTGCAAGCAAAAATAAAAAATAATTTGATTTTATATTATTTTTCTGCTAAATTAAGAGGGACGGAGGGAGATGAAAAATGCTTTCAGAACAGATTTTAGAGTACATTCGAGCAGAATATGACAGTGGGCATAAAACTCAGCAAGAGATTGCAAATGCCTTAAATATTGAACATCCCACAATCAACCGCTTGCTCTCCGGCAAGCGAAGTGCTGATGGTTTAACCATCGGCACTTTTGATAAAATGTTTCCCCATGCAAAAGTTGATTTGACGGGTACTTCTGCCATAATCAGCGCTCCTCAGAACTCCGGAGCGGTGGTCGGCGTCAACAATGGCAGCGTTTCAGCCGATTGCCTGTCATCCGTCATGGATAAGATCCTCTCAACCGACGATCTGACCGCCGAAGAAAAAGTAAAAGTCCTTAAAGTTTTAAAAAAATAGCAGGTGAAAAATGAAAGACGCAGTAAAAACAATAGCGGAACGGATCGAAAAAAATCAGCAGTACATTCAGACTGAAGAAGCAACTAAAACAGCTTTTATCATGCCATTTCTTCAGCTGCTGGGTTACGATGTTTTCAACCCGACAGAAGTGGTTCCGGAGTTTACTGCTGATGTTGGTATTAAAGAGGGTGAAAAAGTTGATTATGCCATCGTTCTGAATGGTCAACCGGAGATCCTGATAGAGTGTAAAATGTGTGGTCATGATCTGAACGTTGCCAACGAAAATCAACTGCTGCGCTATTTCCATGCCAGTAAAGCGCGGTTCGGTATCTTGACCAATGGAGTCGTCTACAAGTTCTACACAGATCTTGCCGAGCCGAACAAGATGGATCTGAACGCTTTTTTAACCATCAATCTTCTGGAGCCGGATAAAATCAACTATTCCGAACTTGAAAAATTCAAAAAAGAAAACTTTGATGCTGAAAACATCCGCAAGACGGCAGAGATGCTGAAGTATACCTCTACGATCCGCCGGATTCTTCAGGAGGAATTGAGCTCACCGTCAGAAGATTTTGTCCGTCTGATCTTCAAGCGTATGGAAACGGGCAAACTTTTCAACGTCACTCAAAAGGAAAAGTTGACACCGCTTTTGAAGTCAGCCATTGACGCATTTATATCAGAAAAGGTCAAGGCGAACCTTGATGCTGCGCTGAAGTCCACAGAGGACGCAGCAAAAGCGGCAGAAGAAATCCCGCTGCCGGTCTTGGGAGCAGATGTCGGTATTGTGACAACTCAGTCAGAGACGGATGCCTTCAACATCATCCGGGCAATCGCCTCCGAAGTTGTCACTCCTGACCGTATAGTTATGCGCGATGCCAAAAGTTACTGTGCAATTCTTTTTGATGATAATAACCGTCGTCCGGTCTGCCGTTTGTTTTTCAATAACGAAGAAAATAAGTCTATTGTCTTTTTTGACGGACCGCAAGAAGAAAAGCTGCAGCTCTCCGGAGTTGAAGATATCTTCGCCCACAAATCCCGGATTATTGCGACGATCCAGAAATATCTGTAAAAATGAGTATACATACAGCCTGTTCCCGCAATAAATATATGCTGTATGCCCGGGTATCTCCGAAGGGCTCAGATTGGAATGCAGAAGAAACTTCCGTTGTACTGCAGATCCAGGAGATGAAAGAATATATTTTGCGTCGTGATCCGTCTGCGGAGTTTTTGGAAGAAACGGACGAATTCAAAAGCGGAAAAGATTTGAAACGCCCGGGCATGCAAAGAATTCTCGAAGATCTTGAATTACCGGATCCGCCCTGGGGAACGTTGGTTGTATGGGCTCTTGACCGTCTGAGCCGCAGTCTGGCGGATGCCGTGCCTATTTTTGAAAAATTGCGTGATGCCGGCAGAGGCTTTATCTGCGTGAAACAAGATTATTTGTCAACGCAAGGAGCCATGGCGCGCTTCACATTGAATCAGACAATTCTTGTTGCTCAACTTGAGCGGGAAATGACTTCTGAGCGCGTCAAAGCAAAAATGGTATTTATTGCGGAAAAAGGAAAAGTTCCCTTCGGCAAATTACCGATTGGATACCGCAGAATTTCCGGAGTAAAAAACAGTATTGAGATCGATCCGGAAACAGCGCCGATCGTTCAGGATATATTCCGTGCGTATTTGGCGCAAACAGGAACTATCGTTGAACTGCGACAACAGTATGCACAATATATCCGCAATCAGAATCAGCTGTACCGTCTGCTCCGGAACCGTTTGTATCTGGGAGAAGTAGAGTATGACGGCAAGGTATATCAGGGGCAGCATCCGGCGATTATAGACAGACAGACATTTGACCGGGTAGCAGCTTTGTTGCCCGGACACCGGAGCGCTCCCCGTCCCGGACGTCAAAAGTACCAGTATTTGCTGCAGGGTCTTGTTTATTGCGAGTGCGGAAAAAAGATGGTTCCTTACAGTGTCACCAAAAAAGACGGGAAACGATACTTTTATTATAAGTGTCAAGATACAGCATTCTGCAAGTATGCCCTGAGTGCTCCTGCGATTGATCAAGATGTAATGGATCAACTTTTGCGGGTGGCAGTGGATCCGGAGTATTTACGTGAAAGATATGCACAACACGAGCAGGAAACATTAGAGCGTGAAAGTTGTATCAAGCAACGTCTTGAAGCATCCTCCGCTTCAGTATCCGAAGCGGAAAAGGCAGTTTCTCAAATAGAAAATCTGTTTACTTCTGGAGTTGTGCTGCCATCAACTGCGGAGCATTGGAACAACAAACTTGCGCATGCTCAGCAAACGTTGGATGTTTTAAAAAAGCAACACGCGGACTTGAAAGAATCCTTGACGCCGAAGTATCCAGCAGATTTTGCAGCAGTATTGTCTTCAATTCAGAACTGGGTGGATATAATTCTGTCTGGAGAAGATGATTATACGCACAAGCGCAATTTAGTGCTTGCGATAGTCAAACATGTCCGCTGCCTTGACAAAGCAGGAAACATGGAATTACATATAGTTATGTCTAAGTCTACAAAATGGCGCACCCGGCGGGATTCGAACCCACGACCTCTTGCTCCGGAGGCAAACGCTCTATCCAGCTGAGCTACGGGTGCGCGTTGGCGTTCCATTAATATACCTCATTATATTATAATTGCAAGTCTTTCAGGATTTTTTTTGTCAGAATGAATTTTTTTCAGAATTTTTTCCCTCTTATGTCCGCGGAATGCCAAATATTGTTTGACTTTTTTTTTTACGGTGCTATCTTAATTATAGAGCGTATACAAAAAACGGTATACGGTAGGTGCAAATGACACGCTTTCATAAGACATTGCCCCGTAAGGTGGAGTTCGCCCGGGATGCGCTGGTGACGCTGATCCATGACCGGAAAATGGTCATGGGAGATCGGCTGCCGGCTTATTCCGTTTTACGCGAAACTCTCGGACTGGGCAGTCAGACGATTGCCGGTGCCGTTAATCTGCTCTCTGAAGCAGGTGTCCTTGAGGTCAGAGACAAGGTCGGTATCTTTGTGAAAGATCCGGATGGAGGACTCTTGACCGGAAGAACGATTGCTGTTGCGGTCCGTCCGATTGAAGGCAGTGCCTACGGAGCGACATTGTGTGCGTTTATTCAGAAACTGCTTTCTGAAAGAAACTGCCGCTGTTTGACATTTTTCCGCAGTTCTCAGGGAACTGCGACGTCCGAACTTTCGGAGTTCCCCGGTCTGGAACAGGCCGTACTTGAACACGGTTGCGATGGCGTTATCACCCTTTGTCCTTTCTCTGAAAAGGCTCTTGCTGTTATGAAAAAACAGGGTATACGCTGTTGTTTTGTCGGCGATGATGACCGAGTGATAAAAGATTCCGGTGTCGTAATTGATGTTGCACATTTTATTGAAAATGCCGCAGCAGAACTGAAAAATGCCGGTTGTGCAAAGGTTATCCAGTTCGCTGTTTCAAAAGAACAGCTTGAATCGCGTTCTTCAAGCGGCGTTCCCGGTATGATCGGCGTATCTTACGAGGGCGGTGCGGCAATCGCAGACAAGTTGCTTGCCATGGATGAATCTGAGCGTCCCGATGGAATCATCAGTGATGACGATATTCTCGTCAGCGGATTTCTTGCTGAACTTTTTGCCCGCCAGCTGCCCGATATCAGATATCTGCCCATGATTGCCGCTATCGTCCACCGCGAACTGGGGGAACGTTATCCCTCCGGCAGAATGATTCTCTACGAACAGGGAATTGAGGAATATGCCGGACTTGCAGTTGATCTGCTGCTCTCCGCTCTGCGGGGAAAAGAGATCCCCGAATCCCGTGTTGTCTACCGGTTCAAACCGGTAAAGTTAAAAGATATAAAATAACTCAACCTCTAACCAAAACAGGAGAACTAAAAATGAGTTACACAGTCAATGATCTGGCCATCAATGGCGGTAAGAAAGTTTTTGAAGGTACTTTCCCCGGCTGGCCGCAGTTCAACCCCGCCGTCTATGACAAAGTCACCGACATTCTGAAATCCGGCAAAGTCAACTACTGGACCGGTAAAGTCGGTATGGAATTTGAAAAGCAGTGGGCAAAATGGCTCGGTGCTGAATATGCCATCAGCGTTGCCAACGGTACCTGCGCTCTGCACACCGCTCTGGCCGGTCTCGGCGTCGGCCCCGGTGACGAAGTCATTTGTACTTCTTACAGCTTCATCGCTTCCAGCTTCTGCGCTCTGCAGGCCGGTGCTCTCCCCGTCTTCGTTGACTGCGGAACCGACCACCTGATCAACCCCGATCTGATCGAAGATGCCATCACCGAACGCACCAAAGCGATCGTTGTTGTCCACCTCTACGGTATGGTTGCTGACATGGATCCGATCCTTGCCATCGCCAAGAAACACAACCTCTACGTCGTTGAAGACTGCGCCCAGTGCTTCGGCGGTGTTTACAAAGGCAAAAAAGCCGGTACCATCGGCGACGTCGGCTGCTTCAGCTTCTGCCAGAGCAAACACTTCACCACCGGTGGTGAAGGCGGTATGGTCGTCACCAACAACGAAGATCTCGCCTGGGAATGCCGTTCCTTCCGTGATCATGGTTATGACGTCAAAGCCAAACTGAACCTCCTCGAAATGGAAGGCAAACAGCTTTACATCCATCGCCGCGTCGGTTTCAACTTCCGTATGACTGAAATGCAGAGCCAGATCGGTCTTTGCGAACTCGAACGTTTCGAAGACTGGAACCTCAAAAACCGTATCCGTAACGGTAAAATGCTCATCGCTCAGCTCAAAGATCATCCGTTGGTCAAATATGCTCCCGTTGACACCGAAGAACGTCAGAACTCCTTCTGGTGGGCTCCCTTCGTTCTCGACACTGACAAATTCAAAGACGGCGTTGACACCAAACAGTTCATCGCTGCTATCGCTGCCGAAGGCGTTCCCGTCTACAGCGTTCTCTGGCCCGAAATGTACAAGGAACAGGCTTACACCGATCGTAACGGTTTCGGCGTTGCCAAATATCCCTTCCATGACCCGAAATCACGCAACATCGATTACTCCAAGTTCAACTGCAAAATGGCAAACTGGTTGACTGACCGCACCATCAGCTTCTTCACTCACCCGAAGTCGGAGG
>JAZQYS010000564.1:0-3318 GCA_045633645.1 Victivallaceae bacterium
TTATCTCCTTGAGTTAGGGGTTGAAAAAACTTTCGCGCTGTTCCCGACAAGGGTAGATGGTTCTTGGGGAAGGGGAAAACTTCTTTTCACGAGAAAAGATGCCGAAACGTCGGCTCCGGTATATTTTCTCCCCCCTTGTCCGCCGTAGCCTTGTGCAAAGGCGGAAACCCTTTTCAAGAAAAGCGAAGTATTTTATAAAGTAAGAACAGTATCCTACGGGTAATTATCTGTCCGTATAGGGAACAGAGCCTTTTTCATTTGTTGATGATATGTTTTCTTGTCCGCCATTTGCCTGAAAGATAATAGGTTCCGCCGATGACAAACGGGGTGAAGCCCGCCCAGGCGTGTCCGTACCAGAAACCGTAAACACCCATGCCGACGGCAAGTCCGAGAAACAAAGATAAACCAATCCGCATAAAAACGCCGTCAAGAAGAGCGACTGCAAGATTCAGTTTAAAGTTGCCGCTGCCGTTAATCAGTGAAGACATCGGCGGACGCAAAGCAGCTCCCGCAAACAACAGCAGAAGTACCGGAATATAAGTCATTGCCATTGCCAATACTTTTTCATCGGTCGTGAAAATTCCGAACACAAGACGCGGAAAGAAAATTACGGCAAGTCCCGCTGAAAGAGCAATCACCCCGTTGATGATAAATGACACCTTGAGGATTTGAGGAACTCTGTCATATTTTTCAGCACCGAGACACTGTCCGATCATGGAGCTGCCCGCTGTTCCCAGGGCAAAATTGATGACGTTGACCAGACTTGAAAGCTTGTTTCCGACGCCGGTCATTGCCGTAGCAACTACGCCGTAAGTATTGATCCAGCTGTTGACAAACAACATTGAAAAACTGATTGCCGCACTTTGAATAATCATCGGGATACCCAGTTTCAGCAACGGTTTCAACACCTCTTTATCTATGATGAAGTCTTTGCGGCGGAATCCGAATCCGAATGCTTTTCTGTTACGGTAAAGAAAACTCAAGGCAAAAAGAAAACTCATTCCCTGACTGATGACCGTCGCCAGAGCCGCTCCGAACAACGCCCACTTGAACCAGACGACAAAGATCAAATCAAGAATAACATTGGCGCAAACAGATATCGCCACAAAATAAAAGGGATGACGGCTGTTGCCCATGCCCCGCAAAATGGCACTGACAATATTGTATCCATAGATAAAAACCATGCCGCACATGCAGATACGGAAATAGTCAAGGGTGAGAGACCACGCTTCCTGCGGCGTATTGACCCAGGAAAGAATGTTTTCGGCAAAAATCAATCCCGCAAGTCCGATGATGATTGAACTGCCGAGAAGAAACGTAAAAAGCGTTCCGATAGTTTTTCTGACCTTACTCCGCAATCCGGCTCCGGTGAACTGGGATATGATGACTTGTCCGGCATTGGAGAATCCCAGCGCAATAAACATCAGAAAATGCAGAATGTCGCTGCCGATGGAAATTGCGCCGAGTCCGTCACGTCCGACAGCATGTCCGACGATGATCATATCCGTAATGTTGTAGACCGTCTGGAGCAGTCCCGATAGAAACAGCGGCAGCGCAAAAGTGACCATCGTCCATAAAACGCTGCCCTGAGTCAAATCCCTTGTCAGAGACCGTTTTTGAGTTTTCATTTTTTATCAACAAACTCTCTGATAACTCTGCCGTTGCTCTGTGCGGGCAGGGGAACGCCCATTTTAGTACAGAGTGTCGGCGCAATATCAATGCTGTTGACAGGTTTATCCCAAACACAGTTTTCAGGGACTCCCGGGCCGGAAAGCATACTCAACGCACGCATGGAACCATAGGGACCGGTTGCAGTCGGAATTTGTTCCGCATGAACAGTCATAGCGGCATAACCTGCCGTAAGTCCGATAACGACATCACCGCAGCGTTCACCGCCCAGACCGAAGAAGCCCGCTTCACGTCCGCGAACGGCAAAGGCAAGATAGGATTCCCCGTCGGGACCGCGCAGATTATCCTGCAAAGCGGTGATGACTTTATCAACAGTGGATTCATATTCACTTGCAGGAACGATTCCGCCTCCGCGCTCTTCAAGATTGACAAAGATGTGACCGCAGCCGCGATATGCCGCTTTTGTTTTACTCCAATCTATCTGCCGATCGGGCAAACGGACGAGGAGACCTGCTTTTTCCAGCGCGGCATTGATATCGCGTTCTTCTTTGACACCGATACTGCCGTGGTCCGAAACGATCCAGATAATCGTATTTTCATCGGCGACATTATCGAGGAAATAACCGATAAAGCGGTCGGCAGTCTGATAGATTTTGCGGTAACAATCCTCTACAAACTTGTATTGTTCAGACGTGGTTGCTTTTGCTCCGGCAAGTTCCGGCCAGAAGAAGTGATTGACGGTATCAATATCGCCCATGTAAGTTACGATGATTTCAGGATTTTTCTTTTCAAGCGCGCGCTTGAACATCTCAATATGCCATTGCATGTGGAATTCCCATGAATCCATGGCAATCTTATTGGTTGCAGGGTTGGCAAAGAAGAAATATTCCTTGTGAACCGGCGTCGGCGGCATATTGTAAAACATTTCAGCAAATTCATCGGGACAGACGCGGTCGTGAACAAAACAGGCGGCTGACGCAAAAATCAGGAATCCGTCTTCAAGTTCAAGCGCAATGAAACGGAAAGCCAGCGGCAGCGGTTTTGATGTTGTCGGAAATTCTCCGTGATACGGTTCAGTCCACTTGCCGGGGGTAAGGGGAATTTTTGCGCCTTGAGGGGCATAAAGCATAAAACCGGATTCTGTTGTTTCAAGCTGCCATGTGATTTGCAGAAAATTATGTCTGTTGGCGTCGGCAGAATCCTGACGAACGCCCAGCGTGAACAAGCCGTTTTTTTCTTCTGTAACAGGGGAGGGGGCAACTTTCACATCTTTTAACTTATCAACAGGTTTTTTGTTTTTATCAAAGAACCAGACCTGTTGGGGGATATCCACATATTCAGTTGAACCGTCGGGCATAATCATTCTGCCGGGGTTGCCGCTGGTGCCTTCCATCTGCCAGACAAGTTCGCTTTTGCGCGGACCTGAAACGGGCATACTGTCAACGATGGACGTTTTTCCGGCACGGGCGGCGGCTTCCCAGAGTCTTTCAGCTTTAAGGTGAGTACCGTTGTAAGCAGAGACCAGTTTGGAAATATGTCCCCCGAGATACAGCTTATCAGCAACGATACCGTTGATTTCAGGAGTTGCGCCCGTCTGAAGCGCACTCCAGCAGACGGGTGTGATCGTAGGATGCACAGGACGGAAGTCCGTCATGCGGCAACCGCGCTTCATCAATCTTGCAAAATTCG
>JAZQYS010000565.1:0-3541 GCA_045633645.1 Victivallaceae bacterium
TTTTTGTTGACGGAAAAGAGGTCACGCCCGGAAAACAACTCCTTTCCGGAAAAGTGATTGCCATGAAAAAGGAATCTGTCGTTCATGACTTGAAAGTAAAATATTCCTTTGAAATTAAAAATAACATCATCAGCGAAATTACCGAAGTTTCTGCTGAAAAGGATGTGAAAATCCGTCAGCTTTACTGTTTCATGCACCCCTGGACAATCCGTTTTACCGATTATCTTGCCGTCTTTGAAAACGGAAAGAAACTGACTGCGAAATTTATTTCCGACGAGAAACACCGCAACCGCAAATTTGCGCCCTGCGCCAGCTGGTATGACAGCAAGTCCGGCATCGGCGTTTCCACCGTGATTGAAAAACCTGCATTCAGCCGCAACCTTGAACGTCTGGTCTGGGATAGAAAGTGTTACCGCAAAGACTATCTTTTCGTTGTTAAAGACAGCACTTTCCCCGGCGGAAAGACTGCCGTCTACCGTGCCAAAACCGGATTTTTCAGGCAGAAAGACCCCGCAAAGTGGATTTCTGATGCCCAAAACTCCTATAAAAAACTGAAATAAGGAGCTGTTCAAAAATGGCAAAAACTCCCGACTTGAAAGATATTGATAAAAATATGGCGTTTGAAAACCGTTCTTCTGACGGAATGGATTGGTACACAGTTGACGATGAAGGGTTTTCTCTTGAAGGACTTTACTGGCGCAAGCCGGGGGAACCTTTCCGCCGTATTCCCTCAAATGTGCAGGCGCCCGTCGGCGTTGAGGCTCTTGCCGGAAATACCGCAGGCGTCATGCTGCGTTTCTGCTCCGATGCAACTGAAATACGGATCAATGCCTTTTTTGAAACCTGGTACTACATGGACCATATGGCACCTGTCGGAACAAGGGGATTTGATCTTTACGTCGGCAGCGGAACAAACAAGTGTTATGCCCGTACCAGCCGCATTGACTGTACAAAAGACGAGTATACCGTAAGCGTCTGGGGACCTGATGCCAAAAAGGAAATGCGGGAGTTTACTTTGCATTTTCCGCTTTATGCCCAGCCGGACAAAGTGCGTATCGGTTTATCCTGCGGCGCAAAGGTTGTCCCTGCAACGCCGTGGAAAGATCCGCGTCCTGTGGTTTCTTACGGAACGAGTATTCAGCAGGGCGGATGTGCTTCCCGTCCCGGTATGTGTCACACCAATATTTTGAGCAGAAAACTGAACCGTCCCTTCATCAATCTCGGATTTTCCGGCAGCGGCAGAGGGGAGCCGGTCATGGCTGAAGTCATTGCCGATATTGAAAATCCCGCTTTGCTGATTCTTGATTACGATGCCAATGCGGGCGTTGAGGGTTTGCGCAATACGCTGTCAAACTTCATTGATATTCTGCGTGCAAAACACAAAGAAGTTCCGATTCTTCTGGTGTCGCGTTTGCCTTATGCCAAAGAGTTTTACAATCCTGAGGATTTTGCAGAGGAGCGTTTGAATTTTACCTCAATTCATCAGAACGAACTTGCCAAACGCCGCGCGGCGGGAGATGAAAATATTTATTTCCTTGACGGCAGCACGCTTTACGGAGATGAACCCTCAGAGTGTACCGTTGACGGCGTTCATGCAACGGACTATGGATTTGCTCAGGTTGCCCGCAATATGGCTCCGGTGATTGAAAAAATTATCACCGGAACTTACGGCTTGTAATAGTTTTCATGCGTCCGGACAACTGCCGGAACCAGCGGCAGCAGGAGCAGGAAAAAGAGCAGTGCCAGGGCGGATATGCCGAAAAGCAGCTGGAATTTCGTGAGAGTTGTTCCGTAGAAACTCCAGCTTTCCGCCAATGCGCCGCAGCCTAAGAGCAGAGAGATGAGCGTCGTTCCTGCAGCCTGTCCGATAGCTGAACTTGTCGAACTGAATGCCAGAGCCATGATTTTGTTGCCGGGTTTTGCCAGAGCAAGCATTTCAACAGAAGTGATGTTAACCAGCAGTGCCGCAACGACACCGAGCAGGAAAAAGACTGTTCCGAAAAGGACGCTCAGGGCAGGGAGTCCCGGCAGGAGAAACAGCAGTACGGCAACGGAGCCGAAGGCAAGCAGGTGCGTTCCGATAATCATTGTCCGCATGGAAAAACGTTTGGAGGCAAGTCCGTAAATGGTGTATCCTGCCAGTTTTCCTGCAAGGTTGAGCGATGAAATAATGACGATCGTTCCGTCAGGGAGTTTCAGGTTTGTTTTCATATAAACCAGTGCCAGCGGCATGGCGGTACTGAAAGCCAGATACAGAAAACAGAAGTAAACTGCAAATCCCACCAGCGGCTGATTGTGCAGACAGGTTGACAGAGATTCTTTGAGATTCGGAGATTCCCTGCGCATTTCAGGATCTATGGGAAGAGCATCCATACAGAACTTTCTTCCCCATAATCCCAAGCCTGCAATGACAAAGACAATTTGCAGGACCATAATTGAGGGATTTTGATTCAGCAGTTTCCCAAGCGCAAACAGCAATACCGCATTAAAAAGCATATAAGTTACGCGCATACGGCTGAAAAACGCTCCGCGCTCGGCGGAGCAGAGCATGTTGTCCAACAGCGGTACCCAGGTTGAAAGATAAATCGTTAAAGTCAGCGCATAGATGAAACATCCGGCAAGAACGGCGTGACGTGAAAAGTTTCCGAGCCAGGGCGCCGCAGCAATCAGCAGAAAGGCGAGAAAACCGACTGCACTTGAAAAGGTATAGGTTTTCCGCAGTCCGAAACGCGCGGCAAACGAGGCGCAGGGAATCAGCAGAAGAATGTGTGAAATGCTGGGCAGTCCCGAAGAAAACATTGATATTGAATCGCTGCCGCCCAATAAAGTCAGATAAAGCACGATCATTGCGTTGCTTTCGATCAGCTGGGTGGAAATACAGCCGAACATGGCTGAAGTAACGGCGACATTTCTGTAATGTTTGCGTTGTTGTGAAGTTAAGGTGTCTGCAAAACTCATTTTGATTTATCTTCCTCAATAGAAGTGTTTTCCGGAATCGGCTGAGTGGAAAACTCTTCATCTGTTTCAACCGCCAGCCGGGGCGGAATGTTTTGTTTTTTAGAAAGTTTAACACCCAGACGGCGCAGTTGTTCTCCGGAACTTATGATGGAGCGTCCGCCGGGATTGTGTTTGAGACGTTTCAGGGCGCTGCCGTAGGCATCGTGAAGTTTGTCAAGCCGCAGACCGATTTCGTCAAAATCCGCATAAAAAGCGTATATGCGGTCAAGCATCTGATTTGCAAGAGTTAAAATTTCTTCCTGATTGCGGTTTTGATCTGAGCGGGTCCAGGCAATGTGTATCAAATGCAGAAGTGTCGCCAGATGCAGGGGACTTACGATGATGACTTTGCGTTCAAATGCCTCCTGCCAGAGCGAGGGGGAGTTTTTCATGCCAAGCAGAAAAGAGCCTTCGTTGGGAATGAACATGATGACAAAATCCACTGTTTCCCTGCCGTTTTTTTTGAGGTGTCCGGCATAATTTTTGCGGACAAGTTCCTCAACGTGTGCGCGCAGACTTTTTTCGTGACGCTGCAGGGCATCAG
>JAZQYS010000566.1:0-5178 GCA_045633645.1 Victivallaceae bacterium
CCGCTTGGCCTCCGACTTTGATAAAAAATTCTTCATGATCTTCATGCCGTTTACGCCTCTGAAAACCTCAACGCTTGTCATCTGCTATACAATTCTTGAAGTTTTGCTGCAGCTTTCAGGTGCCCAGGGAGGCGTTTCACACCTTGCTCACCTTGCCGGATTTTTCAGCGGTTATATTGCCATCAAACTCTGGTGCAAAAATCAAATCATCTGGGACCCGTTGCGCAGAAAGGGCAAAACTCCCCGTCCCTCTCACACAGAATACATCAAACCGGAGAATACAAACTTCAACAACTCCGGCAAATCAGTGTCTCCTGCGGAACTGGATGCGCTGCTTGATAAAGTTTCACGCGAAGGCATCAACAGTCTTTCTGAATACGAATTAAGCCGTCTGCGGCAAGCACGCGAAGAAATGCGCGGAAAATAAATCCCAAAGGAACAGAAAATGCTTTCAACCTCACTGTTTGATTACGATCTGCCCGACGAACTGATTGCCCGTTATCCTGCAGAAACCCGCGGAACATCAAAGATGATGGTCCTTGACCGCCAAAGCGGCAAGGCTGTGCCCGGTTCTTTCGGAGATATTCTCAACTACCTTTCTCCCGGAGATATTTTAGTATGGAATGACACCAAAGTTCTCAAAGGCAGAATGTTCGGACGGAAAATGCCCGACACCGTATCCGGCGCAAAATTTGAACTGCTGCTGGTTTCTCCCGAAAACGGCATTCCCGGATTGTGGAATGTTTTGCTCAAGCCCGGCAAGAGAGCCAAAAACGGCACTCAGGTTGCCCTGTGCGGCGTTGACGGTAATGTCAATTCCTACGGCGATTATTTTGAAGTCAAAGAAAAACGCGGTGACGGTTATCTTGTCCAATTTTCCAACACGGATATGACGCTCATGCAGGAGCGTTACGGACACATTCCGCTCCCGCCGTACATCGGCAGAGAGGCGGAAGAATCTGATTCCGACCGTTATCAGACGGTTTACGCACAACATCCGGGCGCCGTTGCCGCGCCGACTGCCGGACTGCATTTTACTGAAGAAATTCTGGCAGAAGCAAGAAAAAAAGGTGTGATCACGCTTTCTCTGACACTTCACGTCGGTCCCGGAACATTCAAACCGGTCGAGGTTGAAAACGCAGAAGAACATCAGATGCACTTTGAAGATTTTGAACTGCCGGAAGAAACGGCAAAAATCATCAATGAGGCAAGAAAAAAAGGACACAAAGTCATGGCTGTCGGCACAACAACAGTCCGTGTTCTTGAAAGCTGCGCCGAACCGGACGGCACTCTTATTCCGCAGAGCGGCAGTACCGGCATATTCCTCTATCCGCCCTACAAGCCAAGAGCGGTTGATATGCTGCTGACAAATTTCCATCTGCCGAAAAGCACGCTGATTATGCTGGTTTCATGTTTTTCAACAAGAGAAGATGTCCTTAACGCCTACGAACTGGCAAAGCAGGAAAAGTTCCACTTTTACAGTTACGGGGACTGCATGCTGCTCAAATAACACCGGCGGAGTAAAAAATGGATTTATTTATCACTCATCTTTGGCGGAATCCGCATTTTTTCTTTTCAGTGGCGATTCTGGTGATTCTGTCTATCTGTACCCATGAATTCATGCATGCATGGGCTGCCCTCAAAGCCGGAGATGATACGGCAGCTGAAAACGGTCACCTGACATTCAATCCCTTGAAGCAGATGGGGATATTTTCTCTGATACTTTTCTGTTTCTTCGGACTTGCCTGGGGACGGGTTCCCGTCAATCCGCAGAATCTGCGCGGTAAATACGCCCCTGCCCTGGTCGCCTTTGCCGGTCCGTTCTCAAACCTTGTACTTTCACAGATATTTCTTATTTTGACCTACATCTGTTTTAAAGCCCAGTGGGGAAATGATTTTACGCTTCACATGCTCCTTTACGGCGCACAACTCAACGTGGTTCTTTTTCTGCTGAACATGCTGCCTGTACCCGGTTTTGACGGATATGCTATCATCTGCAACTTGTTCCCCAAATTTCTGCGCGACTCCTCAGAGGCGGCACGGGGAGCAGTTTTTTTGCTGATTATGCTGCTGTTCCTCTTTTTCAACAAACTTTTTGAACTTGCCCGGATTGTCACGGCATTTGAACTGGTGGTACTGCAATGGCTGACAGAATAACCGTTGTTGCCGCAGTCATCCGCAGAAACGGAAAACTGCTTTTAACCTCGCGTCCGGCTGATAAGCCGCCCTTCGGACTGGAATTTCCCGGCGGAAAAGTTGATAAAGGCGAAAACTTTTCAACGGCTCTTGCCCGGGAACTGCGTGAAGAACTGGATGTCCATGCCATCATCCTTGATCCCATCTATAAAATGGTCAAGCCCAACATGGATTTGTGGTTCATCAGAGCAGTCATTCCCGACAGTGAAACCATCCGCTGCTGTGAAGGACAGGAGTATTTCTGGGTTGATCCTCTGGATAAAAAAGCTCTTGACGAACTGTTTGCCCAAATCCCCCTGCTCCCCGGAGATTGGAAATTCTGGAATTTTCTTTACGGAGAATAAAATTTTTACTCTGTTAATTCCGTTAATAGCGCATGGAAAACGTAACAGAAACAACTTCAGATACTCTTTTGATAAAGGCCTACCTGAGAGGAAACAGCAAGGCCTTTGAAATCTTGTATTACCGTTACCGCAAACAGTTGTACGGCTATCTCCACAACCTGCTGCGCGGTTCCTCCGTTGACGTTGATGATATTTTTGAGGAAACCTGGCTCAAAGTTATTGACAAACTGCCCGGCTATACGGATGACGGACGTTTCAGTGCATGGCTGTTCCGTCTGGCGCATAATATTTTTATAGACCATATCCGCAAAACCCGCAACAAGTTTTTTCAGTCAATCGATCAGGAAGATACACCGGATCTTCCGACGCCTGACCATCACCGTCCCGGTGAAGAATTATCCAATCTGGAACTGGCAGAAGCCATAGAACAAGCCGTGGATAAATTATCCGCTGAACAAAAAGAGGTGTTTCTGCTCAGGCAGCAGGAGTTATCTTTTAAAGAGATTGCCGACATCCAGAAGTGTTCTCTGAATACGGTATTGAGCCGTATGCATTATGCAATAAAAAATTTAAGGATTTTTTTAACAGAGACACGGAAATTGATTAAATAAATAAAATTTTAAATACGTTATTATAGGCAGATATCTTCCAAGTGAGGAAAAAGGAAATGAAAAAGTATCTGAAAATTGAAACACTGACAGAACGGGAGGTTCCGCGCGAACTGGATGTGCGGATTCTCGCAGCAAGCCGGCTGCGGCAAAACAGCTTTGTCCGGCGCCGGAGAAAGCTCCGTCTGATTTTCAGCAGCAGCGCAGCGGCGGCGGCTCTCTTTGTTGCCTTCGGCGTCGGCATGATGACAGAAAAACAGGATTTCAAGCAGATATCCAAAGAAGAATATGTTCGTCTTGCCGACATGACCGATTGGGCGGCGGTGGAACAGGAAAGTTTCAACCTGTCAAGCGAATTGTCTTTCGGCTCTTCTCAAGTAACCGAACTGGCAGATAACCGCCTCAATATCGGAGGATAAGCATTATGACCAAGATTCTTTTAACTTTAGCAATTGTACTTTCTGCGCTGGCTGTTTCTGCCCGTCCTGTGCCGGAAAAACGCCCTCCCCACCACGGTCCCGGCGGAGAAGGAAGGCTTTCTCGTCACATCTGGCGGGCTTTCGGAGAACTCTCTGACGCTGAACGCAAAGAAATGATGCAGCTTCAACGCGAAAATCCTGATAAATTTCTTGAAGTGATGAAAAAGAAAGCTGAAGCATTTTTCAAAGCCGAAAAAGCTGAAAGACAACTGCTTGCAGATCTTGTTCAGAAATACCGGGCGGAAAAAAATAAAGCTGCAAAAGAAAAAATCAAAAATGAGATTTCTGAAATCCTGACCAAGCGTTTCAACAAGCGTTTGGCTCTCAACAGAAAGCACGTTGAAAGCATGAAAAAACGGACTCAGATGCTTGAACAGGAACTGGATAAACGTGCCGCCAATTCAGAAAAGATTATAAATTTTCAACTGGAAGCTATGTTACAAGGCAGAGAACTGCGCCCGATGCGCCCGCCGTTCAGGGGAGCAAAACCACGCCCGGGTAAAACTCCCGCAAAATAAAAATCCAGCCTTGAAAAAAATACACCGCAGGAGTATCTTATCTTTGCGGATACAAAAACATTCCCGGAGAAACTAATTCCGGGAATATTTTTATTCTCACAAAAAGAATACAAACAGTTCAATACAGGTATGATTTTGAAAAAAATTACGGACAAAACACCCGCTTTTCTGGGAATATACACAAGATACTCTGAACTTGGTGCATCCAGCAGATTGAGGTATTACCTCTTTGAAAAGGCTTTTGATGCGGTCAGTGCCGGCAATTATTTTCATCCTTTTTTTGATGACGCCTATCTCAAACGGCTTTACTCCGGAAAGGGCAAAAGCAAAGCAGCCTTTTTTCTTGCGTTGACAAAACGCCTGTATCAAGTTCTGTTCCTTGAAAAAAATCTGCTGCTGGAATATGAATTGATTCCCTTTATGCCCGCCGCAGTTGATCTGTTTTTTATCGGCAAAAGAAAATTTGTCCTCAACTTTGATGATCTTGTCTGGGAAAAATACAAAAATATCCCGTTCCTGAAAAATAAATATGATAAACTGATCAAGAAAGCCTCCGGAGTCATTGTTGCCAATCACCTGCTGTTTGATAAGGTAAAAAAATTAAATTCCAACGTCATATTGATTCCGACAGTGGTGGATTTGGAAAAATATCCGCATATTTCTCCTGTTGACAGACGACCGCTGACTGCCGCCTGGATCGGTACTCCTGTCACATATAAAGAGTGTTTTCTGCCCTTTGCTTCTGTCTGGCAAAAACTCTGTCATGAAACCGGACTGAAATTTAAAATCATCGCCCGTAATGATCTGCCTGCCATCCCCGGGGTTGACATGGAAGCGGTCAATTGGAGAGAGGATACAGAAGCACAGCACCTTTTGCAATGCGATTTTGGTATCATGCCTCTTTGTGATGATGATTTTTCAAGGGGGAAATCGGCTTATAAGTTAATTCAATATGCCGCCTGCGGACTTCCGGCAGCAGCCAGTCCCGTCGGGGAAAACAGCCGTTTTATAACGCAAGTCGGATCGTAGCCAT
>JAZQYS010000567.1:0-7019 GCA_045633645.1 Victivallaceae bacterium
GAGGGTAAAATTCTCTGTCTGAACTGCATTCCGGCTGCGGTCATGGTGCTGCTTGCCCTGCTTGCTGCCTTTATTTGTATGTAAAAGTTTTTAAACAGTACTTGTTATTAAATAAATGTGCTGTATATTAAGAATATAAAGCATAACAGAAAGAATATATGACACAGAGATTGACAGCAAGTCTTGAAGATTACCTTGAAGCCATTGCCGGATTGACGGCAACGGAGGGGCACGCTCATACCAAAGAGATTGCCGAAAAGTTGAACGTCAAAATGCCCTCCGTCACCGGCGCATTGCGGCAGCTTGAAAAGCAGGGATATATTATTTACAACGCCCATTATCCCGTTGAATTGACTCCTGCGGGCAAGAGTGTCGCCGAAGAAGTCATGCGCCGTCACAGGATTCTTAAAAGTTTTTTCTGCGACATTTTGGGACTTCCCCCGGAAAAAGCCTCCCAGACTGCCTGCCATCTGGAACACGTTGTTGACAGCGACACTATTGAACGCTTTGTTCTTTTTTCCAAGGCCATTGAAGAACGCCGCAAAGCCGGTTTATTGGACTTGTCAGAGTTATCTGCGATGACTTCCGGAACATCTGTCACCGTTTCAAGCGGTGATCAGGACCTTTGAAGTTGATAAATTCGCACATTCCCAGCAAACGGCTGCAGATATTTTTGCCGTAGCGTTTGCTCAAATCGTTTCTGTCGCGGGCATTGGATGTAAAAAATGTCGGCAGATATGAACATTGCCATTGTCTTTCCCTTTCACGGATAAAATCCGCCATCGGCAGCTGATTGCCGAAACTTCTGGCATTTTCTTCACATCCCAGATCGTCCACAATCAACGGACGGTAACGGTAATCGTCCGCGAGCATCCAGAATCCGTTGCCCGATTTCAAAGCAAAAGCCTTTGCCAGTTCATCGGTTGTAATCATTTCCACATCACAGAGTCCTGAGAGGAATAACATCGCAGTTGTTTTCCCCGTACCCGGTTCACCGAAAAGGAACAAGCCGCGTTCCGGATAGTCGCAAAGCCCCTCTTTTGCAGCCCGCCAATGTGCAATGTAACGGACAACAGAGGCAAAACTTTCTGCATTTTCTGCGGAAACAGTGTAATTGAACTTTTCTTCAATGACTTTCGCATAATGCTGCGTGTAGCGTTTATGGATATCCTCCGGTATCGGTTTGCGCACCGGACGGACAACTTTATTCAAATCAAAAACCATCAAATGCCCTCCTGTCCTCGTCTGAAATATCTTCTGTTTCGTTGCCGTCAAATTTATCGTACCCACCCGGCGGCGCAGTATTGCGTTTTTCCTGACTGCGGATCATCCAATTGGTCAGAAATCCTTTGATATTGCGTTTACGCCGGTTTCTGTTGCTGTCCAGCCAGCTTTCAGCATTCCGCAACTCCTGCTCAATGTCAAGATTCGGAAACTGTTTCCGCCAATAATTCAGCAGATTTTCATTTATTCCATGCAATTTACCATCTTCCTCGTAGCCGTATGTGACCGCAGGGAACTTCGGCTCTTTTTCTCCTCCTGAAGTTTTTTTTCTTCCAACAGCTTCAGCAGTTTCAGAATCAGCAGGATTTTCATTAACATTTCCATTTTCATTTCCATTTTCATTTCCATTTTCATATTCATTTTCATATTCATTTTCATTTTCATTGGTTTTCGGGTTTTCAAAACCCCGGTTTTCTTTTTCGGAAACCCCGGTTTTTTCTTTTGTTTCAAATATTTTTTTAGGTCGTCCTCCCTTTTTTCCGTTTTCCCGATGGATTCTGTTTGAATCAATCAGGGGTTTTATCAAACACATTACCGCAAGTGCCGCCCCCGACAATTCCGGAACAGTCCCCTTTAACGCATATTCTGCAATTGCATTATAAACTTTTAACTGATCAGGTCCCTCAAGGCACTGCACCGCTTCAAAAAATGATTCATAAAAGACAAAACTCTCTGCCATTTTTATTTTTCTCCTTTATTTGTGAAAATTTGCTTTCCCACTATACCCGCCCTTCGTCACCCCCCGCTTTTTTTCCAGGTGAAAAAAAGCTTGGCAAAAAAAGCCAAGTAGCGGGGCGACGTTGCTGCCCCGCCTAAGGGGGCTTGCCGCCCCCTTAGGAATCCCCCGGGAAAGTCCGAGGGTAATTCCGCAGGGTAAGGCAGCGCGCAGATTTACCGCAGGGTAATGCTTGGCAGCTTGATGGCAACGGGGGTATGCAGTCTGCGGGGGCGTGACGCTTGCATGAGATTTATGAGATTTATGAGATTTATGAGAGGGGTATGGGGGCGTCTCGTTATACCCCGTGGGTTTGCTTTGCCGCTGTCTGTTTTGGCTCGGGCGCAGAGTTACCGTTGGGTAATGCAGTGCGCAGATTTACCGCTGGGTAATGCTTGGCAGCTTGATGGCAACGGGGGTATGCGTGTTGCGGCGGCGTGACGCTTGCATAAGACTTATAAGACTTATAAGACTTATAAAATATGATGATGGGGGCGCCCGTCTTCGCCCTGGCGGGCTACGCCGCGGCAAGTCATGTGATACCCCGTGGGTTTGCTTGCCGCTGTCTGTTTTGGCTCGGGCGCAGAGTTACCGTTGGGTGATGCAGCGCGCAGAGTTACCGCAGGGTAATGCGTGGCAACTTGATAGCAACGGGGGGATGCAGTCTGCGTGGGCGTGACGCTTTAGTCTGACTTGTCTGACTTGTCTGACCTGTCTGACAAAGATGGGTGCGCCCGTCTTCGCCCTGGCGGGCTACGCCGCGGCAAGTCTTGTGATACCCCGTTGGTTTGCTTGCAGCAGTCTGGTTCGGCTCGGGCGCAGAGTTACCGTTGGGTGATGCAGCGCATACGGCGCCCCAACAACAAATCTCATAAATCTCATAATTCTCATAATTCTCATAAGCGCCGCCCGCCGCGGTACTGCAAACCGCCGCAGCTATACAGAATTTGAGTGCAAAAAAATACCCCCGGGGTATCGGGGGATTCCTAAGGGGGCGGAGCCACCTTAGGCGATTGCAGCAACGTCGCAATCGCTACGCGCTTTTTTTTGCCAAGCTTTTTTTTTCATCTGAAAAAAAAGCGGCAAAAGTCAGGGTCGGTTTTCAAAAGCTCGTCAAAGTAGGCAATGGTCTTTTTCAGTCCCTCACGCAGCGGCGTGGTCGGCTGCCAGTTGAGAAGAGCTTTGGCTTTGCTGATATCCGGACGGCGCTGTTTGGGGTCGTCGGAGGGCAGGGGATGATATATCAACTTTGATGAAGAACCGGTAAGTTCAATGACTTCTTCAGCCAACTGTCTGATGGTAAATTCTCCGGGGTTGCCGATGTTGACGGGACCGTGTTCATCATCGGGGGTATCCATCATGCGCATCATGGCGTCGATCAGGTCGTCGCGGTAACAGAAACTGCGGGTCTGACTGCCGTCGCCGTAGATGGTGATATCCTGATTCTGCAAGGCCTGAAGAATGAAGTTGCTGACAACACGTCCGTCGTTGGGATGCATACGCGGTCCGTATGTGTTGAAAATACGCACGATTTTTGTCCTCAGATTGCACTGCATATCGTAACAGTGAAAGAGGGTTTCAGCACAGCGTTTGCCCTCATCGTAACAGGAACGGATTCCGATGGGGTTGACGTTTCCCCAATAGGACTCAACCTGCGGGTGAACAGCGGGATCTCCGTAAACTTCGCTGGTGGATGCCTGAAGAATTTTTGCCTTGATACGTTTGGCAAGTCCCAGCATATTGATCGCGCCGTGGACACAGGTTTTGACCGTCTGCACGGGGTCTTTCTGGTAGTGAATCGGAGAAGCAGGACACGCAAGATTATAAATTTCATCCACTTCAAGATAAAGCGGAAAAGTCACGTCATGCCGGATAAGTTCAAAGGCGGGATTGCCTAAAAGGTGCATGATATTTCTTTTGCTGCCGGTGTAGAAATTATCCACACAAATTACTTCATCACCGCGTTCAAGCAGTTTTTCACAAAGGTAGGAACCGAGGAAACCGCTTCCTCCGGTAACAAGAATCCGTCTGTTCATAAAAACAACCTCAAATTATTTGTCTTGCGGCATGGGAAAAACCAGCCAACGCCGCAGGAAAAAGTTTCCGAAAAATCCGAAAATGCAGGAAATCGTCTTGGCGGCAAAGGGATAAAGTCCCAAAGCCATGAATCCGTGAGTGATGCCGAAGTCAACACCGCCCATGATGGAGAGCGTCAACAGATACATGAGCAGTTCTCCTGCGGTGTTCCAGCGTGCTTTGTGACGGAAAAGTATCTGAACACAGAGCAGATAATTGACGATTGCGGCAAAGATGTAAGCTCCGGGAATCGCCCAGTTCAAAGGAACATTACAGGCAGACAGAATACCGAAACCGAGCAAGTCGGCAATCGCCGCCGTACCGCCGACAAAGAGATAGAGCAGCAGCTGCATGGGAAGCGGCGCATTGCAGGCGCCGTAATGCATGATGCAGTACAACGCACGGACACCGTCTTTCCAGCCGATTTTTTTACCCTCGTCGTAGGAACGGGGATTGTAGTGAATAGCGCACTCGTAAACGCGGCATCTTTCTTCGGCGACATAGGCGGTGATTTCAGGTTCAAAACCGAAACGGTTTTCCTGAAGACGGGGCGCGATTTTTCTGATGACATCACGCTTGAAAAGCTTGTAACATGTTTCCATATCGGTGATGTCCAAATTGGTGAACATATTGGAGCAATAGGTGAGCGTCTTGTTCATCCAGGTATGCCAGAAGTAAAGCACTCTTCTGGTATCCGGACGCAGATAGCGCGAACCGTAGACAACATCGGCTTTACCTTCAAGCAGGGGTTCCAGCAGAAGTTTGTAATCGCGCGGATCGTATTCCATATCGGCGTCCTGAATACCGATATAATCACCGGTGGCTTCAAGAAAACCTGTCCGTAACGCGGCGCCTTTGCCCTGATTGACGTCATGGAAGGCAAGTTTGATTTCGGGGTGTTGTTTCTGTAAATCTTCTGCGACTTTGCGGCTGTTGTCGGTGGAGCAATCATCCACGATGACAAGTTCAAGAGAAATCTCTTCATCAGCAATCGCTAAAATATGACCGACGATCTCTGCCAGGGTGCTTTCTTCATTGTAGCACGGCACGATCAGACTGAGTTTTACTGCCATAAAAAAATCCTGTTTAGATTGTTTTTATAATTAACCTTGGCAATATACACCCGTTATTAAAATTTTACAATACTGTTCTTGCTTGAAAAGCGTTTTTTATTGCATTTTTGCGGTCAAGTTCTGCATGGCTGCGGCGGTTTGCTGTGCACTGCCTTACCCTGCGGTAACTTTTGCCCCGAGCCAAAAAGAGACAGCGGCAGGCAAACCCACGGGGTATAACATGACTTGCCGCGGCGCAGCCCGCCAGGGCGAAGACGGGCGCACCCACTTTGTCAGACAGGTAGACAGGTCAGACTGAAGCGTCACGCCCACGGCTTCGGCAGACCACTGCGGGTATCACAAATCAGAGCAAAAAAAACGCAGCGGTGGGTGTACCGCTGCGGTAAGTTTGCAATAGAAACAAACGTTTTACTTGTTTTCTTTGATTGCTGCTGAAGCAAGTTTGATGAATCCGGCAACATCAGCTAAATTTGCAGGAACAACAAAGGTGTTGCCCTCTTTGGCAAGACGTCCGAATTCAGCTATGTATTGCTCGGCAAGGCGCAGATTCATCGCTTCGTGTCCGCCGGGAGAGTTTGAAATGGCATTGGCGATTGCGGCAATACCGTTGGCGGTGGCTTCGGCAACCAGACGGATCTCTTCAGCCTGTCCCATTGCTTCGTTGATACGTCTCTGCTTTTCACCCTCGGAACGGCTGATCGCTTCCTGACGGTCACCCTCGGCTCGGTTGATTTTGGACTCTCTTTCACCTTCAGATTCCGCAATTACAGCACGTTTTTCACGTTCTGCACGCATTTGTTTTTCCATCGCATCCAGAACAGATGCCGGAGGCGTGATGGTCTTGATTTCGTAACGGGTGATTTTGACGCCCCAGGGATCGGAAGCCTGGTCAACTTCCTGACAGATGGCGGTGTTGATGGAACTGCGCTCTTCAAATGTGCGGTCAAGTTCAAGTTTGCCCACCTCTGAACGCAATGTGGTCTGCGCAAGCTGCGAACAGGCAAAGTAATAGTTTTCAATGCCGTAACTTGCCTTAACGGGATCCATGATCTGCAAATAAAGAATACCGTCAATTTCCACCATGATATTATCTTTGGTGATACACTGCTGCGGCGGCACGTCCAGAGCGATTTCTTTCAGATTCTGACGGTAGCGGATTGTGTCAATGAAGGGAACAAGAATGTGAAATCCCGCTTCAAGAGTTGTATAGTATTTTCCCAGACGTTCCACAATGCACGCCTGCTTCTGGGGAACAATCACGATGGATTTGAACAGAAGAATAACGATAAAAACAACAAAAACAGCAAGTACGGCCAACATAAAATAATGCTCCTTATTTTACATGATAGGTTAAATTTTTCCGCCGGACAATCGTTACCAATTCTCCGACACGGCAAATCCTTTGGGATTCGGCACTCCAGATTGTGCCGTGAAAGTTGATTTTGCCGGGTTTATCCGGCGTAATCTCTTCGGTGACGGCGGCAAGTTCGCCTGAAAACTCTTCTTCATCAAGAGAAACGTTTCCCGGCTGCGTCTTTCCTTTGAAAATATCCGGAAAAAACCGCCTTACTCCGAAGAAGAAAACAAGAGAACTTGCAATAAAAACCAGGACTTGTCCGGCAGGCGCCATCGGTGATATCCATAACGCGCCCGCCGTACACAATGCGCCAAGACCGAAAAAGAAGATGACAAACCCGGGAATCATAAATTCCGCCAGCATCATGGCAAATCCGGCAATCAGCCAGACGATTTGAAGATTTATCTGCATGTCAGCTCCTTTTTACTTTTTTTGTTCAGAACTTGAGTTCTTCAGGCATGGCATTTTTTGCAATATACTTGCGGCGCAAGGCATCGCAGGAGACATCGTGTCC
>JAZQYS010000568.1:0-9133 GCA_045633645.1 Victivallaceae bacterium
CAAAAAAATGGTGGATACCGCCATCAAAATCAAAGGAAAAGATTTGAAAAAAATCGTTTTTTCTCTGGATATTTATCCTCTCAACAAAACCAAGGCGCACTACAAACAATTTGACTACATGTATACGGACAATCACGCGCAGGATTACCGTTATCTCTTTTCACGTCAGACGTTTTCAACAATTTGCTATCTCATCAAGCGTCAACTGCGCCCCTCCGGGAAACGCAAGTATCAGGCGGACAGAAACCGTATGTTTTCAACCGAATACGACGGTAAGCCCTACGGACTTGAAGCCGTCATGAGTGATGCCCGTTCAAATGCCGAAACACACCACACCCAGACGCCCTACAACAAAGAGGCTCATCAGAAAAATCTGCGTGATGAACTTCTGGCGATGTTTGATAACAATCCCGATGTGGATTTCACCGTGTATCTTGCGCCCTATCATATCTACACTTACTGCCAGAGCGAACAGTTCAATGAAGCGGACGCCCTGATAAAGCAGAGAACTCAAGTCATGCTGGAACTTCTCAAACGCCCCAATGTCAAACTGCACGATTTTCAGGCGGACGACACTCTTGTCCTCTGTCATGATTATTTCAGCGACGTCCAGCACTTCAGCAGAGAAGCGGCTCAAATTGTTTTGAAAAAACTTGTTTCCGGCTCAAACAGGATTACCACGCCTGCCGAAGTTCGTGCCAACGAAAAGAAACTCCGTCAACTGATCCGGGAAAATATGCCCGTCTATTACAAACACCTGAAAGAAATCAAGTGAGGTATTTTTCATGTTATTCCCGACATTTACTTTTATGCTGTTCTTTTTTCCGCTGACAGCCATCGTTTATTTTCTGCTGGGAAAAAAGAGTACAACAGCGTCTCAACTTTTTCTGGTACTGGCTTCTGTCGTCTTTTATTCCTGGTTTCACTGGAGTTATTCCCTGCTGCTGCTCGGATCAATCTTTGTCAATCACTTTTTCGCCCAATGGCTGTATAAAAACAACTCAAAGCTGATTCTTACCATCGGAATCCTCTGCAATGTGCTGGCACTCGGATACTTCAAGTATTATGATTTCTTTGTGGAAAATATCAATGCGGCACTGGGAACGTCTTTTCACCTGAAACACATTCTTCTGCCGCTGGGAATAAGTTTCTTCACTTTTCAGCAGGTCTCTTTTCTGCAGCTGGTCTACTCCCGGCAGTTGGCAAAACGTTATAATCTGCTGACTTATTCTCTGTTTGTCTGCTTTTTCCCTCAGCTGATTGCAGGTCCCATCGTTCTGCCCGATGAGATGATGAGTCAGTTCGACAAAAAGGAAAACTTAACTCCCAATGCCGGAAACATTGCCGCAGGTTTATACACGTTTGCTCTCGGACTGGGTAAAAAAATCCTGCTTGCCGACTTCTTCGCTGAAATTGCCGACGCAGGATTTGCCGGTATTTCAGGAAACTTCTTTGAAGCCTGGGAAACAGCACTTGCGTACACATTCCAAATCTATTTTGATTTCAGCGGCTACTGCGATATGGCAATCGGAATCGGCATGGTCTTCAACATCTTTCTGCCGCAGAACTTTTCTGCGCCCTACCGTGCAGATAACATCACGGATTTCTGGCGCAAGTGGCACATGACGCTGGGACGTTTTCTGATGACGACCATCTACATACCTCTCGGCGGCAACCGCAAAGGGACTTTCAGGACTTATCTCAATCTCCTGATAACCTTTTTTGTAAGCGGACTGTGGCACGGTGCCAGCTGGCTCTTTGTCTTGTGGGGTATGCTGCACGGCGCAGCCTTGATTCTGCACCGGGTGTGGAGCCGGGTTTTCAATCTTAAAATGCCGTTGATTCCTGCCCGTTTGCTGACGTTTTTCTTCGTACTCCTTGCCTGGGTACCATTCCGCGCAACCAACTGGAACCAGGCTGAGCAGCTTTATAAAGCGATGTTCCTGCCGGGCTCTTTTGCACTTCCGGAAATTTCGACCTTTGACCTCTGTCTTTTTCTTGCGGGAATTTTCATTATTATTTTCCTGAAACCAGCCTCAGAATTGGCAAAAAAATTCCGTCCGACGTGGATCAATGCGCTCACGGCGGCGATACTTATGATTGTATCAATGTTTTTCTTTGTAAAAACATCGCCGTTTATTTATTTTAACTTTTAATATTGCTTTACTCTGACTTGTAATTTTGCGTTGAAGTGTTACATTAAGTTTTGGTAAAGTGTGGAAAAATAATCTGATCACCGTCCGGGATAATCCCTTGACGGTGCTGCGGCATGGAAAAATTATGGATTTTGAGGAAATCGGGAAGATTCCGGAGCGTTACTGGGGATATGCTTATGTCAAACCCAGAACAGAAAAAAAATTAAAATCTGCACTGGAAGCAAGGAGTATTCCCTGTTTTCTTCCGTTGATTCCCAAAGCCCGGATGCATCATGCGACAAAAGTGGTATCTTTTCTGCCGATGATACCGGGATATGTTTTTCTGAGTGTGACTGATGAAGAACGCAGAGAGTTGAAAATCTCAGAAAAACATATTGTTCAAATTGAGTTGTTACGGGAGTCTTCTTCTGAAGAAACGTTTATAAGAGAACTGAATATATTGAAACGCTGTGAAATTTTGGCACAGAGCGAACCGGTACTGATCAATCCGGAAATCGCTGCAGGAGATGACGTCGTTGTCACTGACGGACCTCTTTCCGGACTTCAGGCAAAAGTTCTCCGCCGCGCCGATGAAGCAAACAGTATCGTTCTTAATCTGACGATATTGAACTCACACATTGAGTATCCTGTTTCAGCAGAAACACTGAAGAAAACAGTCAGATAAAATTTGTTTATGAAAAAAGTAATGCTGGTATTCGGAACCCGTCCGGAAGCAATCAAAATGGCCCCTCTGGTCAAGGCTTTTCAGGCGGAACCGGAAAATTTTGAAACCTTTGTCTGTGTCACAGGACAGCACCGGCAAATGCTGGATCAGGTTTTGAATCTGTTTGAGATTACTCCTGACTTTGATTTGAATATCATGAAAGCGGGACAGGATCTTTATGACGTCACAGCAAGAGTTTTAACCGGTATGCGCGATGTCTTTGAAAAGGTCACTCCTGATGTGGTTCTCGTTCACGGAGACACAACCACGTCCACGGCGGCGGCTCTTGCGGCATTTTACAAACAAATTCCTGTGGGACACGTTGAAGCGGGACTGCGCACACACAATATTTACAGTCCTTTTCCGGAGGAAATGAACCGTCAGATCACCGGCAGGATCGCCGCATACAATTTTGCGCCGACTCCGCTGAGCAAAACAAATCTCCTGACGGAAAACGTTGCAGAAAATTCCATTTTTGTAACAGGCAACACTGTCATTGATGCGCTGCACTGGGTGACGAAAAAGTTGAAAAGTTCCGAATCCATGCAGACGGAATTGACAGCATTTCTCAAAAACTCAGGTTACGATGTCAACCGCCTTGTCAACGGAAAAAAACTGGTTCTTATTACAGGACACCGCAGAGAAAACTTCGGAGACGGATTTATTTCGATGTGTTCAGCAATCAAAACGCTGAATGAAAAATATCCTGATGTGGATTTTGTTTATCCGATGCACCTCAATCCCAACGTCCGCAAACCGATTGCGGAGGTATTCGGGACAACGCCGCCTGAAAATATGTTCTTCATCGAACCGCTGGACTATCTGCCCTTTGTCTTTTTGATGGAAAAGAGCGATATCGTTCTGACGGATTCCGGCGGCATTCAGGAAGAGGCTCCCGGACTGGGCAAGCCGGTTCTTGTGATGCGTGACACGACCGAGCGTCCTGAAGCACTTGAAGCGGGCACGGTCAAACTTGTCGGCACAAACTTTGAAAAAATCGTTGCAGAAGTCTCAAAACTTCTTGATGACAAAGAATATTACGAAACCATGAGTAAAGCGGTCAATCCCTACGGCGACGGCATGGCATGTCCGCGGATATTGGCAGCATTGAAGAAGTAATGAGCCTGATAAACCCCCAAAACAAGGAGTTGAACAGATGTTACGTTATAAAGCCGGCGGCGAAGTCCACAAAGATTTTCACGGTCTTACCTGTGCCACACTGCACTATCTGATTGACAATTATGGCAAAGAAGCCATGGTTGAAGTTCTGAAAAACACAGCACAGAATGTTTACAAGACCATGCATGAAGGTCTGAAAAACGGCGATCCTGAAGAACTGGTGGAATATTGGAAGTTCTATTTTGAACGTGAAAACGGCGTATTCTCAATAGAACGCGTAGAAGATGAAATCCGCCTGATCGTGCAGGATTGTCCCGCCTTGCGCCATCTGGTCAAACTGGAACAGGAACCGGATGCTTTAATGTGCGAAGGAACAGCAATTTTTAACGATGCCCTGACCGAAAATTCTCCTTATGAAATCGAAACACGCAAAACCGGAGAATTTTCCTGCGTCCAAATCCTTAAAAGGAAGGAGTGCTGCAAATGATTCCCAGTGACCAGTTTGTCCGTTTTTACAACGAAGTTTTCAAGTATCTTGCCGCCAAAGGGGAAAGCGAACTGAAAAAATATTACGACAGGGTCTCAAAAAATCAGGAGTATCACTGTCTTGATTTGTTCTGCAATAAAGGTTTGCAGGGCATGTATGAATACTGGGAACATATCAAAATTGAAGAAAATTGCGATATGGTCAACCGTCTGGATGAGGATTGTTACTCGTTTGAATTTTTCTCCTGTCCCAGTCTCTCAAAAGCTGTTGATAATGATGCCGGTCCCTGCCATGAGTACTGCAATCATTGTCCGGGCTGGATTCTTCCTCTGATGACAAAGGCGGGATTTTACGCTGTTTATAATTTGATTGACAGAACAGCTCCCAGATGTGAAATGTTCGTTTATGCCGACAAACAGAAGGCTGTTCAAAAGAAGGCTGAACTTACAGAAAAATACGGTGCAGATGTGATTTTAACCAATTTCTGAAACAGGTATTTTATATGAGCCACTCTTGTATTATTATTGCCGAGGCCGGTGTAAACCACAACGGCGATCTTGAAATGGCCAAACAACTGGTCAAATATGCGGCTGAAGCCGGTGCTGATTATGTCAAATTCCAAACATTTTCAGCTGACAAGCTGGTTACCAAAACAGCGAAACAGGCGGCTTACCAGAAAAAAAATCTTCAAAGCGGAGAAAATGACAGTCAGTATACGATGCTGAAAAAACTGGAATTAAGCAGAGAAGATCATGACGAATTGATCAAAACATGTGCTTATTACGGTATAAAATTTCTCTCCACAGCCTTTGACAATGAAAATTTGATTTACCTTTCCCGGGATTTGGATTTGGATTATATCAAAATTCCGTCCGGAGAAATGACAAATTATCCGTATCTGCGTCTGGCGGCTCAGTTGAAAAAACCGATAATTCTGTCCACCGGAATGGCTACTTTGCCTGAAATCCTTGAAAGTGTCAATGTTCTTGTGGAGTTCGGAGTCAAAAAAGAAGATCTTTACATTCTGCACTGCACGACAGAGTATCCCGCCCTGGTATCTGAAGTTAATTTGAGCGCAATGGATTCAATTGCCGAAGCAACGGGCTGTAAAGTAGGTTACTCCGATCACACCATGGGCATAGATGTCTCAATTGCAGCTGCCGCCCGTGGAGCAACGGTTATAGAAAAGCACTTCACCCTTGACCGTACCCTGCCCGGACCGGATCACCCGGCATCACTTGAACCGGACGAACTCAAACGCATGGTCATCGCCATCCGCAATGTTCAGCGCGCCATCGGCGACGGAATCAAACAGCCCGCCAGTGCCCGTGAACGCGGCAACAGTGAAGTGGCGCGCAAAAGCATTGTGGCAGCGTGTCCGATAAAAGCCGGAGAAATTTTCACCGAAGAAAATTTGACGACCAAACGTCCCGGCACGGGAATCTCTCCCATGCGCTGGCCCGACGCCATCGGTAAAACAGCCAACAAAGATTATTCTGAAAACGATTTGATCGAACTTTGAGGAGGGACTTGAAGTATGGATAAAAAGAACATTCAGGCGTGGATTTTTGTCCGGGGCGATTCCATGGGGTTACCGGGAAAGAACGTCATGCCGCTGTGCGGAAAACCTCTGATTGCCTACACGATAGAAACTGCAAAAAAATCCAGATTCATCAAAGACGTGTTTGTATCAACTGACAGTCCGACGATTGCGGCATGTGCTGAACAATATGGAGCAATCATTCCTTTTCTCCGTCCGGCTGAACTGTGCGATATCATGGTTCCCTGTCATTCCGCATGGTGCCATGCCATTGAATGGAATCGCAATCAGAAAGAATTTCCCGCAATGGATATCATGGTTTCTTTACCGGTTACGACACCATTGAGAACTGCTGAAGAAATTGACCGGGCAATAGAATTATATTCAGCGGGGGATTGCGACTCAGTTATTGCTGTTGCACCGAGCAACCGTCACCCGGCTTACGATATGGTTTTTGTTGACGAAAACGGCAATGCCAAACTTTGTCAGGAAAATGAAAATCCTCTGGCACGGACAAGAACATCAAAGGCTTATGATATCACCAACTTGATTCATGTCAGCAGTACCGACTACATCATGCAAAATCCCAATTATCTCAACGGAAGAGTAAAAACCATACAAGTTCCCCGTGAACATGGTTTGGACATCAAAGATATCTGGGATTTCAAACTTGCGGAAATCATTTTAAAAGAGAGCAGCAACCAATGAAAAATCTGGCAATCATCCCTGCCCGTTCCGGCTCAAAGGGAGTAAAAGATAAAAACATAAAGCCCTTGAATGGAATTCCTTTGTGCGGCTACACCATTAAAGCCGCCTTGGAGTCCGGCATTTTTGACGAGATTCATTTTTCAACAGATTCCCGGCATTATGCAGAAATAGCACAGGCACACGGCGCGTCTGTTCCTTTTTTGCGGGACAATAATCTGGCAACGGACACAGCAAGCTCCTGGGACGTCGTCAAAGCAGTTCTTGCTGAATATGAAAAAGCGGGAAAAATTTTTGATACCGTCATGCTTCTGCAGCCGACAGTTCCCCTGCGTTCGGCAGAAGATATTTGCAATGCATTTGAATTACTGGTTCAGAAAGATGCCAATGCCATCGTTTCCGTAACAGATCCGGAACACTCTCCGCTGCTGAGTGCGCCCTTGCCGGAAGATGGAAATATGCGAATTTTCCATGACCGCTTTTCTCAGTTGACAGCAAGACAGAAAATGGAAAAACAATATTCTCTGAACGGAGCAATTTATCTTGTCCGCGTTCCTTATCTGCTGCAAAGCAGTGACATTTATGAAAGCGGCTGCTACTCTTACTACATGCCCCGTGAACGCTCCATTGACATTGACACGCCTGAAGATTTTGACTGGTGTGAATTTGTTCTGAATAAAGAGAAACAGCCTCTGAAATGAATATTCTCCGGAAATTCTTGAATACTTTTATTCCATTGCTGAAAGCCACCTTAAAAAATAAAATTTTCTGGTACCTTGCCAGCCGATATATGGTATTGGGAATCCAGTTTCTGGCTTCTATTTTTCTGGCGGTCAAACTGGGAGCGTATTATTTCGGTATCTGGAGTTTTATCCTTTTGCTGGTAAATATCGGCAGTTCCTGCAACTGGGGAATAGGTTCAGCTGCAACCATTTTGCTGGTGCAAAACAAAGAAGATCAATCGTTATGCAGCAGATACACATTCAATTCCTTATTGCTGATACTGCTGACGTTTATCCCTCCTGTATTGATAGCGGGCTATGACCGGATTATCGGCATTCCTGTTCTTGCAAAATACCACTTGGGGAACCTGATTTATGCGGTAACTGCAATTGTTCTGCTGCAATATGTGTGCAACTTTTTTATCAATGTTTTCAGAGTCAAAAACAGAATCGTTGAAATCATCATCCAGCAGTCATTGTGGCCCGTCTGCATGCTGCTGGCTGTTTTTTTTGCTCAAGGGAAAAATCTGTTGACACTTTTGACGGTATCATATATTGCGGCATTGCTGATTCCGGTTATTATTTTTATCAGCAAAAAGCAGGTTTGCTTTACCGGAAAACCGGAAAAAAAACTGATGAAAGAGATCGCAAAAAAAGGATTTTTTCTTTTTCTTTACAACGCTTGTTTTCTGTTTATTGTATTGACAACAAAATTACAGGTGAGTTATTTTTACTCCGTACAGGAGTTCGGATATTTTGCCTTTGCGTTTGCCCTGGCTCAGGGAATCATGCTGCTGCTTGACAGTCTGATTTTCTTATTGTTCCCCAAGATGATTGATATGCTCAAGGGGAATGATACTCGAAAGATCATTGCGGGAATAGATTTATTGCGCAAAAACTACATTCTGCCATTACATCTGCTCTTTTATACGGTCTTGGCAGTAAGTCCGTTATTTTTCTATTTTCTGCCGCAATATGCCCAAAGTTACCGTCCCTTTGTGCTGATTCTGTTTACGTTACTTATGTATTCGCATTGCTTCGGTTACAACTCTTATCTGCTTGCCCAGAACAAAGAAAAAGAGTTCGCCGGAATCGTTTTTTGTGCGCTGGTTTTAAACAATATTCTGATTTTCCTGCTGATTAAATCCGGCTGCAGCATGGAATTAAGCATTCTCGGAACCTTGATCACATATGTATTGTACTCCATCGGCGTAAATTGTTATGCGTTATTTTGTATCGGAGAACGGAATTTTCAAACATACATCAAGAAAAATATGCCTTTGACATTAGTTGTTTTTGATATTTCCACACTCTTTACAATGATATTCTTTCCGGAAATCAGCAAATATTTTGTTCTGATTCTGCTGTTATTCTCTTTTCTACACAAATCCGGTATTGCGGAGTTGCTGCAAGGAGCTAAAACTTTAATTAAAAAAGAACAAATCATAAATGTTTGATTTGTTTCCCATCACCCAATAAGGATTTTTTATATGTTGACTTTTTGTAAAAATCTATATCACCTGACGACAGCAGCAATGTCTTTTTTCATTTCATTGCTGTCATGTATCCTTTTCAGTTCATTTTCAGCGGCGGGCAAAATCAAAAAACTGAGAAAAAATCTCAATGGCAAATTCAAAGAATGCTATATTATGGGCAACGGTCCTGCTTTGAATGACATTTTGCAAAGTCCCATGGCAAACA
>JAZQYS010000569.1:0-10279 GCA_045633645.1 Victivallaceae bacterium
CGTCCCCAGAGCTGACTGAAAATGTTGGCAAAGTAAATTGCCTGTCCGCCGCGGATGAGCGGGGCGGAACTGTAACGCAGTTCGTTGCAGAGAACGGAGTATTTCCGTGCTTCGTTGGAGAAAACGCAGGCTTCGGCAAGTTTTCCCATATCCATTTTAAGTCCGGTGGCTTTTTCAAGCGCATGGACACTTCCGGCAATGGCATCTGCCAGATGTTCAACGTTGCTTTCGCTCAAACCGCCTTCGGCAGGCGTGTGCAGGGAAATATAATTGTCTTCAATACCGTAACTGCGGGCAAGGTCGCGGAAAACACGTTCACCCTGCTGGCAGGGCTGACTGGTGGAGACCACGGCTTGGGGCTGGGGCAGTTTGACACCCTCAAGGACACGCAGGAATGAACAGGTTTCAGCAGAGAATCCTTTGCATGCCGCCTGATCAAAGGCGTTACGGACCTTTTTCTGACTGCGCGCCATCAGTGCGGCGTAGGTTTCAAGTGTCAGAGAACGCACTCCGAGAGCATTGAGTACTTCACTGGGGAAGAAGAGGTTGCGCCAGACCAGACTTTTGTTTCCGCCGCCGAGGAAATCGGCACGGGTGGCTTTGGCACGGAGTCCGACGGATTCAAGTTTTCTTTCAACAGGAGGCAGCCCCGCTTCGGTGTTGAGTTTGCCTTTGAGGGCAGAGAACTGACGGGCAAGACAGGCGGCACCGAGGGCACCCATAACACCGTTGAATTCCGGTGTGATGATGTTGTTTCCGGTGATCTGCCGCAGATAATAGGCAACGGCGCGGTTGTAGGCTACACCGCCCTGGAAGATGATATCTCCTTTGTAATCAAGGAAAAGCTGTCCGACACCAGACATGATGGTACGGGCCTGGGCGCGGCAGGCACCGCCGATGATATCGCCCAGCGGGAAACGGTTTTTGAACTTATTGATACTGGTGGCAGAGAGAACAGCACAGACAGAAGAAAACTCCAGCGTGCTGTCATAGTTGGCTTTATCTGCCATGTGTTCAACGGGAACGCCGAGTTTTCCGGCAACGCTGTCAAGGAAAGCACCGGTACCGGCGGCGCAGATGCCGCTCATCTTGTAGTTCCAGATTTCCATATCATCATTGAACACCATTGCCTTACTGTCCTGACCGCCGACGTCAAGGATCGCCTTGCAGTTGGGGTAGAAGTGTTTTGCACCGGCGACATGGGCTGTGACTTCACTGACTTTGAAGTCGTAGGGCAGAAAATCGGAGGTGTCTGAAACAATCTGACTGCCGGTGACAACTGTACAGCTGATATCTTCAATTCCTTTGAGACCGGAGTCGGCGAGGAATTTGTCTACAGTCTGACGGAGCTGTCCGAAGTTGCAGGCACCGCAGCGGGAACAGACGCCGGAACAGCGGACTCTGCCGGTATCGACCGGACGGGTGCGCTGATATAAAGTCTGACGGACTTTTCCGTTTTCGTTAATGAGAGCTGCTTTGAAGGTTGTTGAACCTATATCAATTCCCAAATAGAGTTTTTCCATGATATTTTCCGTTTTATATTCCGGATACAAATTTGTTCCGGAAGGTTATAAGATACAATTATTCTCCATAATATACCCCGGATATGCTTTTTTTGCAAGAAAAATTTTTAATTGCGGCATTTTTTCAGCCCTTGACAGTTCCGGTGTATTTCTTTATTATTTAAAATTCATTTGAGACGCCAGATTCCGGTATTGCTTGAAAAGCAGCAGCCAGAACTGGTTCGGACAGTACTTTGCAACGACAGGATCAAAATGCCTTGTCAACAAATTGTAATAGAATGCTCCACCTGTAAGATTGGTGTTTTTGAGCAGATAATTTTCTATCGACCTTCTTGCTTTTGCAGAACTTGGCACATAAAGACCGTTTTCACCCTTTGTTGTCCGGTAGGCGATTTTGCCGTCAGCCGTAATACCGGTGAGACGGACGAGCGTATTTGTTCCGTTGACCGGAATCATCAGAAGTCCGCGCGCAGAGATCTTTTTGCTGTCATTGATAAAAGTTTTGTATGCGGAAAAAGCGGACGGCGCAAGACGTTTGATTGTTTCAAAAACTTGAATTTCAGCGCGTTCAGCAATCGTATCACAGACAGTGGGGATAACGTGGTTTTTTGCTTCCTGCAATGCGTTTTCAAAAGCCGTATCATCGCCGCTTTCGGCGGAATGAATCAATGCTTTTACCAGCTTGAGGTTGAGGGTATCCAGTTCGGCTTTCAGTTTTGTAAAACGGATTTTGATTTCTGCCAGACGTTTTTTCTGATCGCGGTCAAATTCCGCATTCTGCTGTTGGAGAGCCTGTTCACGGCGGGCGTCCTCCTCTTTTTGTTTCTGCTGACGTGCCGCCTCTTTTTCAAGTGCTGCCCGGCGTGCTTCTGCCGCTTTTTCATACTTTGCGCGGGCGGCTTCGCGGGCAGAGACGAAACGCAGATTTTCGTCTGCGGTGGAATAAAGTGCCCAGGTGCGGATAAGTTCTTCGAGTTCTTCCGGAGTCTGGTGCGGACCTATTTTACGGAAAATTTCATCGGCCTTAATCAGCAGTTTTTCACGCTTTGCGGGGGACGTGTTGCGGAATTCACTCTGGAGTTTTTCCAAAGCTGCAAGATATTCCGGTCTGGTTTTCGGCTTTTCCGGTTCTTGGGGTTTTGCCGGTTCTGCGGGCTTTTCAGCTGCTTTTTCAGCAGTTGCCGCAGGCGCATCGGGTTTCTGTCCGATCAATGAGAGGGCTTTTTCTCCCCAGGGTTTGAATTTTGCCGGAAGTTTATCTTTTTTTGCGGCAAAGTAGAATCCGCCTGCCGCACCGCCGAGAATCAGCAGCACAATCAGCAGACTGATAACCGTCTTGACGGCTTTGGAGGATTTTTTCTTTTCAGAAGGTTCTTTTTGTTTGCGGTTTTTCTTCTTGTCTTTTTCCTGATTTTCGCCTTCGCCTGCTTCGGCGTTGTCAGTGCTTTCTTCTTCATCTTTTTTTCTGCGTCTTTTGGTTTCAGGCGCAAGAGTTATTTCATCATCTTTTGCTGTTTGAGCTTCCGCAGGAGTTTCAGCCGGAGTTTCAACAGGAGCTGCATTTTGAGTTTCAACCGGAATTGCGGCGGATGTTTCCTCAGGCGTTGCAGTCGGAGTTGTTTCGGCAGGGGTAGTTTGCGGCGTTTCTTCAACAGGAGAAGTTGGAACCGGTTCTGCCTGCGGTGTGTTGGTCGCGGCGGGTGCGGGTTTGCCTAATGCCGTTTTTGCACCCGGGACAGCAGGTTTACCCAATATCGGTTTTGCGCCCGGGGCTGCAGGTTTACCCAATGCGGGTTTTGCGCCCGGGACAGCGGGTTTACCCAATACGGGTTTTGCACCGGGAACAGCGGGTTTACCCAATACGGGTTTTGCGCCGGGCAGTCCGGGTTTTCCCAACGTCGGCATGCCCGGTTTTTTCAGTCCGCCGGTAGCCGTAACTCCCGGACGTTTCAGTCCGGCGCGTCCACCTTGCGGCGCATTGAGGAATTCTTTTAAATCTGCAATCAACTCAGAGGGCAGCTGATAACGCTCTTCAATATTTCTTGCCATCATCTTTACAATTACGGCATTCAGCGCATCGGGCAGGGCAGGATTGATTTCCTGCGGCGGAGTCAGATTACCCGCAACGTGCATTTTTGTCATTTCTTCAGCAGAGTCGGCAACGTAAGGAAACTGTCCTGTGACAAACTGGTAAAATGTTGCACCCAGACTGTAAATATCGCTGCGGACATCCGTGGGGACACCGGTCAATTGTTCGGGACTGATATATTGCGGAGTTCCCAGAACTTCGTCGGCATCGGCATCAAAATCATCTCCTGTTGAGGCGGAGTGTGCAAGACCCAGGTCGGCAAGTTTGGCAAAGCCGTTGGAGTCCAGCATGATGTTATCCGGTTTGATATCCTGATGGACAAGTTTCTGTTCTTTCCAGGCAACATCCAGGGCGCTTGCAACTTCGCTGATGACTTTTGCCGCCAGTTTGAAATCCAGAATATTTTCGCGTTTGAGAATTTGTTTGAAAGTTTCTCCGCGGATAAGTTCCATTGCAAAATAGTACACGCCGTCTTCTTCGCCGACGGCATACGCCTGAACGATGTTGGGATGAGTGATTTTTGCAGCGGCGCGCGCTTCGCGGAAAAGTCCTTCGACGTATTCTCTGTTGTTTGTAAAACGTTCCTGAAGAACTTTGAGTGCCACAGGGCGGTCAAGTGAGAGCTGACGGGCGATGTAGACTTCTCCCATACCGCCCTGACTTAATGATTGCTCGATGAGAAAATCTCCGAGGACGACACCGGGCGCGGCTTTTTTTTCCGGAACGGAAACATTTACTCCGCAATCCGGACAGGGGATTTCCGTGATACCCTCTGCCGGTTCGATGGAGAACACGGTTTGGCAAGCGTTACAAAAAAGTTTCATCGTCTTTCATCC
This sequence comes from Victivallaceae bacterium, assembly GCA_045633645.1. Classification (GTDB taxonomy): domain Bacteria; phylum Verrucomicrobiota; class Lentisphaeria; order Victivallales; family Victivallaceae; genus UBA1784. The sequence continues at coordinate 4,449 of JAZQYS010000569.1, forward strand.
TGTGTTCAGAAAAAATACCGTATAATAGCATTTTTTCTCAATCGCTGTGTATAATTCTTTCTGCTTTCCCGGCGCTGTTCTTTTTCAAGCTGCTCTCTGATTTCAGGCAGACTTTCTTTGAAACTCTTCTGCTGCAAAGATGTGCAGGACAGCACCTTTAAAAACACCGTTCCCTCGGGCGTTGCGATGGGACCGTAAACTTTATTGATTTCGGGGAACTTGAGTACCCGGGCAAACTCAGGACGCAGCAAATCAGAACGGATTTTTCCGAGTTTGCCGCCCTCTTCTTTTCCGGGACCTGAGGAATACTGTGCCGCAAGTGCCGCAAAACGCGACGGATTTTTATTCAGTTCTTCTGCGACATACTGACTGCGGGAACTGTTGGATTTATCCAGAAGAATCATTGCCAGCTCCACGCTGCTGTTTCCTTTGGCAGCTTCACGGTTTCGGAGATAAAGAGCATACATTTTTTCAGGTGTGACTGATTTAACTGTCAGGTATTCCCTGTGGAGCATGAGCTGAACAATCATGGATTCACGGATATTTTTTTTGACCTCTTCAATATCACTTCCCTGCTTTCTGAGAGCGTCACGGAATTCTGTTCTGGAACGGAGTCCGGACTTTTCAGCCATATCATCCAGTGCGCTTTCTATGTCTTTATCTGAAAGTTCAAAACTTTTTCCGGCATAATCCTCAAGGATGAGTTTGCGGTCTATCAGTTCATCTGCGGCGCGGCGGCGGATTTCCAGTATGCGTTTCTGTAATTCCTCTCCGACGCAGGAACTGAATACACGGAACTCTGCCGCACGGGTCAGAGGCAGTATGTCCTGTAAACTTATGGGCGTACCGTTGACGGATGCCAGAATGGAATTCATCTCATTCTGCGGCGCGGCGGCGCAGACAATGCCTGTGATCAGCAGCAGTATTGCAATATGTATTTTTATAAATTTTGACATCGGCGGTTTTATCCGTTTTTATCTTCATCGTATTCAAGATAATATAAACTGCAAAATGTGTAAATGCAAATAGACTGTTTCAAGACATTTTGTTTTCTTGTGCTTTGATTGCGGAAATGTAATAAAAAACTTGCATTTTGTGCTGCAAGCGTGTATCTTTTCAAAAAAGCAAAAATTTCAGTAAGATGAAAGGATTTTTATGAGCCGGATTTACTTTAAGCGCAAAATGCTCCAATTGTATGCAAAAATCGTAAGAGAAAAGGCCACGCCTGAATATATCGCAAGAGGCTGGGCAATCGGTATGTTTTACGGCTGTCTGATTCCGTTCGGATTTCAGCTTCTGTGTTCCATTCCGACGGCTTTTATTTTAAAAGCCAGTAAGATCGGCGCGACTGTCGGAACGTTGATAACCAATCATTTTTCGGTATTCATCATTTATCCCATTCAGTGCTATGTCGGACTTCTGCTGATGGGGAAAACCCGTTCCATGGCAGAACTTAAAGAAATTATGACCGGGGTTATTCATGCGTCCAGTTACGAGGCTCTGTTAAGTATCGGGACTGAACTGGTTGCCGCATTTTTTATCGGTGGAGCGATTTTGACGGCTGTTATGACTCCGGTTACTTACTTTTTTGTTAAATCTCTTGTCGTGAAATACAGGACAAAACGAAACGGACAGATGGTGAAATAATATGTTTTTTGATTGGCCGTTACGGATTTTTGCGGCGGGAAACAGCGGGCAGAATGCTGCCGGATTGCGCCGTTCATGGGGAGTTTGCGCCGGTTGGACCGGCGTGTTTGTCAACGCTTTTCTGGCAGTCTTGAAATTTGCCGTTGCCGTCTATACCGGCAGTGTGGCTATTGCCGTTGATGCCGTCAATAATCTTTCGGATGCCGGTTCCGGTGTGGTGACGGCAATCGGATTTAAAATCGCCGGAATGCCTGCCGATGATGAACACCCGTTCGGACACGGCAGAGTCGAGTACATTGCAGGCTTGATTGTTGCGGTGATTGTTATTGCCGTCGGACTGAATTTTTTGAAGGAATCCGTTGTCAAAATTTTTAATCCCTCCCAGGTGCGTATGGATTGGATTGCAGGAGGTTTTCTGCTGCTTGCCATTTTCTGCAAGTTCTGGCTGTTTGGATTTTTCAGGACAGTCGGAGAAAAAACGGAGTCTCCGGCAATCAAAGCAGCGGCTCTTGACAGTTTAAGTGACCTTGTTGTGACTGCTCTGGTGCTGATTTCCATGTTTGCCGGAAAATTTACGTCTTTTCCCGTTGACGGTGTTGCCGGATGTCTGGTCGCTGTCTGTGTTATTGTTGCCGGAGTCAAAGTCCTGCGTGAAATTGCCGATCCGCTGATCGGTGTCCGTCCTGATCAGAGCGTGGTGCAGGAGTTGACCCGCCGTCTGCTGGCTTGTCCCGGTATTTGCGGTGTGCATGACTGCATTATCCACAACTACGGACCGGGATTATCCTTTGCCACAGCTCATGCTGAAGTTGATTCCAGAAGCGATGTTGTTTCTGTTCACGATATGCTTGAAAACGCAGAAGTTGAAGTTGCTAAAAGTATGTCAATGGTGCTGGTTCTGCACTGTGATCCGTTTAACGCGGATGATCCGACTGTCATTTCCTGGCGCCGCCGTCTTGAGAATGCAGTGTCCCGGATTGATGACCGTTTCAAAATCTATGATTTTCGTTTTACGATGGAAGATAACGCGCCTGCTATCCGCTTTCATTTGCTTGTCAGCCGTAAGGATATGGGAAAACAGGAAGAAATCACCCGTCAGCTTGAAAAAGTACTGCACCGGGTTGATTCCCGTGCGGTTCTTGAAATCAGTTTTATCAACGCCTACGTCTGAGGATTTTTACTGCTTCTCGCGGACGTAAAAGACGTTGTTTTCAGGATCTCTGCCTTTGTAGAACCGTGAGGAACCGAAAGTAATGGCGTCAAAGAGTCCCGGGAAGCCTGAGTCCTGCAGTTTTGTTGAGAGAGCTTCGATATCATTGCACTCAAAACTCCATGACGTGGCGGAAGAGGCGTGTTCCAGAAAAGTTCCCTGATTTTTTTCAAGAGTGAGGTTCAGGTTCTCCGCAAGAGAAAACTGAACGGCAAAGGAACTGTCAATCAGCGGTTCACCCAGATTGAGTATGTCGCGGTAGAAGATCCGGCAGTTGTCAAGATCGTTGACTTTTATGACGATACCGAATTTTGAAGTATCCATAGTTGTTAATCCCTTAAAAATCTTTCATACCAGAGGTTGATTTATTCTGCCTGTGGTATTATCTTATAGTAATGTAATGCTTTTTTTATATTATAACGCGTTTTTCGGCATAAGGCAATCTCTTTTTGAGAAACTTTTGCAGGAAAACGGCAAAATTTGGGGAAATATAGAGTGAATACAACAAGTTATTGCAATCCGTTGACCGATCGCTATGCGGGGCGTTCGATGAGTTATGTCTGGTCGCCGCAGTATAAACACTCCACCTGGCGCAAGCTGTGGCTGACACTTGCCCGGTGCGAAAAAGAACTGGGACTGCCGATTACCGATGCCCAGATTGCTGAACTTGAAGCCCATCAGCAGGACATCGACTTTGAGCGTGTTGCCGAGATTGAAAAAGGTCTGCGTCACGATGTGATGAGTCATATCCGCGCTCTGGCGGAACTGGCTCCTGAAGCGGCTCCGATCATTCACCTGGGCGCAACCAGCTGTTTTGTGACCGATAATACGGAACTTATCCAGATCCGTGAAGCCATGAAACTTCTCCGCGGAAAACTCTTGCGCCTGATTTCTCAGATTGCGGATTTCTGCGATGCACGCAAAGATGTTCCCATGCTGGGATTCACCCATCTTCAGCCGGCTCAGCTGACGACTCTGGGTAAACGTTTCGCCCTCTATCTTCAGGACTTTGTTCTGGATTTTGAACGTCTTGACCGCGAGATTGCCGAACTGCCCTTCCGCAGTGTCAAAGGCACGACCGGAACTCAGGCAAGTTTTCTTGAACTTTTTGACGGAGACCATGCCAAGTGCCGCGAACTTGAAAAACGCGTCGCATCTGCTATGGGTTTTGATAATGTGATTTACCTTTCCGGACAGACTTACAGCCGCAAGATTGACTACTTTGTGCTGTCCATTCTTTCCGGACTAGCCCAGTCCGCCGCCAAGATGGCAACCGATATCCGTCTGCTTGCCAATATGAAAGAGGTTGAAGAGCCTTTCGGAGCCAAGCAGGTCGGTTCCAGTGCCATGGCATACAAACGCAATCCCATGCGCAGTGAGCGTGTCTGTTCTCTTGCCCGTTATGTGATGAATCTGCCCGGCAATGCGGCTTATACCGCCAGCACCCAGTGGTTTGAACGGACTCTTGATGACTCCGCCAACCGCCGTTTGGTTCTGCCCGAAGGATTCCTTGCCTGTGATGTGATTCTTTCCATTCTTCTGGATGTGACTTCCGGACTTCAGGTCTGGCCCAAAGTCATTGCCAAACACGTTGCCGCCGAATTGCCCTTCATGGCGACTGAAAACCTGCTCATGGCAGCGGTGAAAAAAGGCGGAAACCGTCAGGAACTGCATGAAGTCATCCGCAATCACAGTATGGCTGCCGGAAGAAGAGTTAAAGAAGAAGGTCTTGAAAACGATCTTTTGGAACGTATCAAGAACGATCCCGCCTTTGCCTCCATCCGTGAAGAGTTTGATTCTCTTATCAATCCGTCTGCATTTGTCGGAAGAGCGCCGCAGCAGGTGACTGATTACCTGAATGATGTGGTTCGTCCGCTGTTGAAAGAACGTGCTGCTGATCTTGCAGATGATGCAGACTGCGCCGCGCTTAACGTTTAATTTGGAGATATGAAAATGGCTTTCCTCGGAAAAAACTATCTGATCAAAAATCAAACCGGCCTTGATATTTTTGAGAGCATCAAAAATCTGCCGGTCATTGACCCGCACAACCACGCCAATGTGAAAGAAATCGCCGATAACAACTGCTACGGCGACGCCTGGCAGCTCTTTGCCGCCACTGACCACTATGTTTGGGAAATGCTCCGCAAACGCGGTGTCAAAGAAGAATTTATTACCGGAAAGGCAAGCAACCGCGACAAGTTCCTTTCCATGGCATCGGTTTTCCCTGAAATCGCCGGCAATCCGGTTTATGAATGGATTCATCTGGATCTCAACCGTTATTTCGGTATTGAAGAACAGCTTTCCGCCGCGACCGGTGAAAAGATTTACAATGCCGTCAATGCCAAACTTGCCACCGATGCTTTCCGTCCTCAGGCTCTTCTGACCGGACCGTTGAATGTTGAAGTGATGTGTTCCACCGACGATTTGATCGACACCCTTGAAGATCATGACCGTGCCAACAATGCTTTCGGCAAGACCCTGATCTGTCCGACCTGGCGTCCCGACAAGGCAATGAAAATTTTTGCCGGCGGATGGCGCGCCTATATGGGACAGGTCGAAGAGCGTTTCGGTGTGAAACTCAACAGCCTTTCTGATCTCGTTGATGTCCTCAAACGCAGTCATGATTACTTTGAAGCACGCGGCTGCCGCGCCAGTGACCACGGTATTGAACTGCCCGTCCGTGCTGATTATGATTTTGCCGATGCTGATGCCGTCTTCAAGAAGGCAATGGCAGGAGAGAAACTTACCTCTGAAGAATGTGATATCTTCATGGGTGTTTTCATGGTTGAAGTCGGCGAACTCAACAGCAAGACTGACTGGGTGACCCAGCTGCACCTGGGCGCAGTCCGTGACGTCCGCACCAAGCTGTTTGACAGCCTCGGACCCGATGTCGGCGGTGACGTGAGCAACCATTATCAGGATTATCTGCCGGCTCTGGTGACCTTCCTCAACCGTTTTGATGACCGTCTCAAAG
>JAZQYS010000570.1:0-12537 GCA_045633645.1 Victivallaceae bacterium
CCGGTGAGAATGGCGATATAAAGCAGACCGTGAAAGAGGGCGGTTCCGGAATGAAAGAATCCCATAACCCGGTAACTGCCGACCCGGGAAGCGTAAAAGTCTCCGTTTTTACCGGCAAATTTTTCGTTTTCCAGTTTTTCATTGCCAAAAGATTTGACCACACGGATACCTGCCAGAGAGTCCTGAAGTCCGGAACTTACGTTGGCAATTTTTTTGCGGTTGTCCATAAAAACAGCCCGCATTCTTTTGTTCTGATAGTAACTGAAAATCGTCATGACCGCTGTTACGACGGCAAGCAGCAGAGCAAGTCCCGGATTGATACAGAGCAAAATCGCGTAGGAACCGATAATTTTAACGGAAGCTGTCAGCAGCGTTTCAGGTCCGTGATGAGCCAGTTCAACAATATCAAAGAGATCAGTGACCAGGCGCGACATCATTTCACCGGTGTTGTTGCGGTCGTAATAGGAAAATGAAAGTTTCTGATAATGTTCAAAAAGTTCCTGCCGCATATCGCGTTCCATCTTTGCGCCCATGATATGCCCGTAACAGGTGATGAAGTACTGACAGGCATACCGCACCAGATAAAGCAGGAGCAGCGATACGCCGACAATGATTGTTGTCCGCATGATGGTGTCAAGTTCACGGGTGAAGACATGTTTGAGCATCCAGTTAAGCACCTGCGGAAAGGCTAAATCAACGGCACAGACAACCAGGGCGCACATCATATCTGCCAGAAACAGCAGTTTGTAAGGGCGGTAATAGCGAATGAGACGAAGAATATACATGACATTTCCTCTTAGAATAAAAAATTCTGCCGGAAACAGAAGAACCGTTCCGGCAGAATCGGAATACATTGTAAAAAGGATTACATTCCTTCTTTGTCAAGTTCCTGAACAATATCAATACTTTTCTTGTCGGCACTGGAATCAGCTTCACCGCCGAGGGTGACGGTGATACCGGTGATCATATCGCGCAGACGGTCGCTGAAATTGGCAAGCACGAACAGTGCGGCGAGGGCAACAACAGCAATCAGGATAACATATTCCACGAATGCCTGACCTTTCTGGCGGCGGAATTTACGGTTGCGGATTTTTGCTTTCATAAGTTTATTCCTCCCTTTTTGATAAGGTTTATTTTTTCAATTTTTCAGTAAAGCGTATTTTTACGGGACATTGTACGATGCCACACGCACCATACGTTCCCCCTGATCGCAAACAGCCTTATTGAGAGCTGTCAGCGAAAGGGCAATCAAAATAATCATAACCAGCATAATGACATATTCGGTTACGACCTGACCGCTTTCTTTTTTGCATATTCGCATGACCGGTTCTCCATTCGGCAGTACTTCTTTCCGACAATAATATAATACCTCTGTTTATTTGTGTCAAATGCAGAATTTTGAAATTACATTAACTTTTTTTATAAAAAACTTGCGTTTATGCTTCCGGCAAGCTATACTATATAGTCAACAAAACACAAAACAGGGAATTTTTGACTTATGATTTACGATAAACTTGATAATTTTGACCGCTATGCCGGACTTTTTCCCGGCGTCTGGCAGGAAGTGAAAGACTTTTTCAGCGCAGGAGTCATTCCCGAATCAGGACGTTATGATCTTCTTCCTGATGGCAAACTTTATGTCAATGTCCAAAAGTATGCGCCGCACCTTTACGATGAAGAAAAAGTTGAGTATCATCGTGATTACATTGATATCCAGCTGCTTCTGCTGGGCGAAGAACGTATCATCTATACGCCCGTTGACGGACTTGAAGAGGTTATCCCCTATTCCGATGAAAAAGACTACGGCATGGACCGTATGGCAGAGGGAAAAGGTACTTCTCTTGATATGAAGGTGGGCAACTTTGCCATTTTCTTTCCGGGAGAGGGACATGAACCCTGTGTCGGAGATCCCGATACTGAAGTTGTTAAAGCGGTTGTTAAAATCCGCGTGAACTGAAAAACGGAGCTGTTTTTAAATGAACATCATTGCCGGAGCTGCGCGCAATCTTGAATTGCTTTCTCCGCCGGATATGGAGATCCGTCCCACGACCGGCAGAGCGCGGAAAGCCTTGTTTGACAGTCTTGGACCGCTTGAGGGTCTCGGGGTTCTGGATCTTTGTGCCGGTTCGGGAGCCGCTGCGCTTGAAGCGGCAAGCAGAGGTGCTTCTCTTGCGGTGATGGTTGAAAAAAACGCTTCACATACGCAGATTATCCGTGCCAATGCAGATAGAGTCCGCAAGACCGGCGTCAGCAGCCGTATGGAGATCGTCAATGCCGATATTCTCAACGTGCGCAGCTATCTTTCTCTGCTTGATGAATGCAGTTTGATTCTGGCAGATCCGCCTTATGCCGTTTCTGCGGAGCTTTTCAGCAAACTGATGAGCGATGAACTTTTTCTTGCTCATGCGCAGGAGTGTTTTCTTGTCTGGGAAATTCCCGATACGCCCGGTGCGCTTGGTGAGTTTCTTGAAGTTCCCGGCACTCAAAACTGGCAGGTCCGTAAATTCGGCGGAACATTGTTTTTAATGGGGACTGTCGGGGCATGAAAAATTTTTCCTGGCGTTTTGCCGATAAACAGGCACGTTCTCTTCTGGGAGATGATCCCATGCTGCACTTTGCCGGAGCAGTTCCGGTCAAGAGCAATCCGGTGCGTGAAGTCTGGCGCACTCCGGAGTTTTTTTTCAAATTTGACAGACGTCCGGGACACAGTTTTGACGGAGAGTTTGCGCGCGGTTGTGCGTTGCAGAAAAAGGGGATTCCCGTTGTTCCGCACCTTGCCTGCGGCAGGACGGAGTCAGGATTCTGTCTGATAACCCGCGCGCTGCCGGATTCAGTTCCTGCGGACGAATTTATCTGCGGCAGGATTCCTGCTGATGATTTTCTCAATGCGCTTATTGATTTTTTAAAACTTGTGGAGTACCGCAAAATTATCCATCGTGATCTGCATTACGGTAATCTTCTGTATGTTGAAAAGGAAAACAGTTTCTGCCTTGTGGATGTGCATGATGCCCGTCCCGCGCGCTGGTTTGAAAAACCGTTCTTTTCGCGTTATCCCCAGCGCGAACTGATTATGGAGTTGAGAGAAAATCTTACAACTCCCGAACTTTGCGGACTTCTGCGGAAAATGGGCGTTGGGGACCCTGAGACTTTCATAGAGCGTTTTCTTGAAAAGAGAGCGCGGATGTTTTCCCGTGACTGGCTGCGCCGCCGCGCACAGATTCTTGAGGGGTATCCGAAATTTACCCGCAAAGAGGGCGATTTGCTCGTCACACGCGGCGTTGCTCTTTCTGAATTGGAAAATGCGGAAAAACTGCCCGGCAGTGCCGGACTTTTTGCGGCGGCATTTTATCTTGATCTGGTCCGTATTCCGCACCGCCGGGTGCTGGCGTGGTCAGAGAAAGACAATACAATCTGGATGGAACCTCTGGAAATCGGAGAACCTGATTCTGCAGTTGTTGCAGACTTGCGTTCAAGAGCTTTGAAATTCGGCGTGAATTCTTCCTGCCGAGACTGGGTATATGATTCTTCGGGACTGGTAAAATTAAGTATTTGGCAGGAGATGTAATTTATGGTATCCAAAGTTTATTCGGGAACAGTGATCGGTATTGATGCCTGGACGATTGAAATTGAGGTTGATATTTCTCAGTCCGGAGGCGTTCCGGGCAGGGACGGTATGGTCTCCATCGTCGGATTGCCTGATGCCGCCGTCAAGGAGAGCCGTGACCGGATTTTTCCTGCCTTTGCCAGTTCCGGATTTGTTCCGCCGCGCGGCTTTGCGGTTGTCAATTTAGCTCCCGCCGGTTTGCGGAAAGAGGGCGCGGCTTTTGATTTGGGAATCGCGCTCGGACTTCTTGCTTCTGCGGGAAATATCGACCCCGCCAGACTTGCGGGATTTGCCGCGCTCGGAGAATTGGCTCTTGACGGAAGTATCCGTCCTGTCCGCGGAGCTCTCCCGCTTGCCGATTGCCTTGCAAAGGAAAAAAATCTCTGCGGCCTGCTGGTTCCGGAAGCCAATGCCCGTGAAGCGGCACTTGCCGCCGGAGACAGACTTCCGGTTTATCCTGTCTCAAATCTGATTGATGCTGTAAAAATCGTGTCAGGCGAATTGAACCGTCCGCCTTTTGTGGCAAGTCTTTCAGAATACGTTGCCGGACTCCGGGGGAGAGAGCCTGATTTTGATGAAGTCAAGGGACAGCCGCTTGCCCGGCGGGCTCTGGAAATTGCCGCTGCCGGCGGACACAATGTGATTATGATCGGCAGTCCCGGCACGGGAAAGAGTATGCTTGCCATGCGTCTGCCGGGAATACTTCCTCCGATGACCATGCCTGAAACGCTTGAAACCAGCCGGATTCACAGTGTGTTGGGGCTGCTTTCTTCAGGACAGCCGATATTGAACAGTCGTCCGTTCCGTGCGCCGCATCACACGATTTCCGACGTCGGACTCATCGGCGGCGGACACGATCCGCATCCCGGAGAGATCAGCCTTGCCCACAACGGCGTTCTTTTTCTGGACGAACTGCCGGAATTCAAACGTTCCGTTCTTGAAGTCATGCGCCAGCCGCTGGAAAACGGCAGTATCACCATTTCACGTGCTGCGGGCAGCTGTACATTTCCGGCAAGGTTTATTTTATGTGCTGCGATGAATCCCTGTCCCTGCGGTATGGGGGATGCGGAATTGGGTTGTACCTGTAAACTGGATGAAAAAAGACGTTACCAGAAAAAGATTTCAGGACCTCTTCTGGACAGGATTGATCTTCAGGTGGATGTCCGTCAGCTGACACAGGATGAACTTTTGCGTGCGCCCGATGGAGAATCCAGTGCCGTCATCCGCCGCAGAGTTGCGATTGCCCGCAAAATTCAGGAACACCGTTACGCACAGGCGGGATTTTTCTGCAATGCCCAGCTTGACAGCCGCAATCTGCAGAAATTCTGTAAATTGACACCTTCCGGAGAAAATCTTCTGCGGAGTGCCATCACCCGCTTTAAATTAAGTCCCCGTGCATTTGACCGTGTACTCAAAGTTGCCCGCACCATTGCCGATCTTGGCGGAAAACAGAACATTGAAGACGCGCACCTTTTTGAAGCGATAACCTATCGTAAATCCGCACTTTACGACCTGTAAGAAGCGCATTGCAGAGCTGTGGTGGAATACAGTAATTGAGTGATTATTGCTCATCGGCGTCCCGAATAAAAACATAAAATTCATATTCAGTGCCGCCCGAATCGGCACAGCAAAGCTCAGCGGTTATTCAGAACGTGATTAAATTACCCTTGAAAAATCATTTTTTCAAGATCAGCCTAAAACGGCGATACCGGGATAGTGACGGTATTTTTCCTCGGAGTCCATGCCGCAGCCGATAAGATAGCGGTCATCCATAAAAAATCCTGCCCAATCCGCATGTTCAATGCCGTCCGGGCGGGCAAGGTTCTTTTCAACAAGAACCGCTGTTTTGACGCTCAATGCGCCCATTGCCAACAGAGTTTCTTTGACGGCTTTGAGGGTTCTTCCGGTATCAAGAACTTCATCAACAATCAATATATTGCGTCCTTGGGGGTCAAGTTTCAAGGCGGAACGCAGCTGCACAACTCCGGTACTGACATTGCGTTTATAGCTTCCGGCGGCAATGGAGTCAATATAAAAATCTTCCAGTTTTATAGATTCTGCCAGTTTCGCTCCGAAAAACAGACCGCCGTTCATGACAACAATCATTGTTAACGGGGTGGAACCGCAACGCTGCGCGATTTCAACTCCAAGCTCATGGATTCTTTCATTCACCTCTTCAGGCGTCTTGACAATTTCAATATGTTCCATTGTAAATTTCCACCCGATTAGATATTACAAACACAGATATTTTGCAAAAAACAACAGTGAAATGATCCAGAGTATCCAGTGGACTTTTCCCTTGCTCCGGCAATTGAGAAGAGTATAAGAGATGACTCCCAGACCGAGTCCGTCACTGATACTGTATGTGAAAACGATACCGACAAGAAGAATATACGCAGGAACGGCATCGGCAATATCATCCCAATTTATATAAGTAATTGATCTTATCATCAGAAAACCGACCACAACGAGCGCAGGGGCTGTTGCAAAACCGGGAATCGCCAGAAAAATCGGAGCCGCCAACAGTGACAGCAAAAAGCAAAATGCACAAATCAATGCCGATAAACCTGTTCTTGCTCCGGCTCTTATACCGACGGCGGATTCTGCAAAAGTTGTCGTCGTACTCGTTCCCAGAACGCCGCCGGAAAAAGTGGCAATTGAGTCTGCAAGCAGGATTTTTTTCAATCGGGGGATGGTTCCGTCCTTTTTCATCAGCGGCGTACCGGCAACAGCTCCGTTTACCGTACCGACTGTATCAAAAAAGTCCGTGAAGAGAAAAGCAAAACATATTACAGCAAAATCCGCAGACAGCAAAAGCTGCCAACCGGATACATCAGCTGTTTTGCATGACCATTTGTTGACCTCAAATGCAGAACCGAACAGCCGGCAAAACTCGTGAAACGGCTCTGACAGTGCTGTTGTGCTGAAATTCGGAAGCAATGAATAAAAGCCTGTTTCGGGATTGACATGATAAATTCCTGTCAATTGACATAAAATACCAAGTGCCCAAGTCCCGAGAATACCCCAGAGCAAATCTCCCGGAATTTTGTGCTTCATGAGAGAGGCTGAGAAAAGTATTCCCGTTAATGCAAGAAGAGAGGAAATTCCTGCAGTGTAAAAATCCGGACCGAAGAAATCCTGTATTGTTATCAATGTAACAGGATGAGCTTGTATGATATGAGCATTTTTAAAAGCAATCAGCGTGATATAAAGTCCGACACCGGCTCCCATTGCGTATTTCAGAGAAAGCGGAATCGCTTCAATGATTTTTTCACGGACGGAACTTAAAGAGAGAAGGAAAAATATAACGCCTTCTATAACGATTGCAAAAAGTGCGAACTGCCATGAAAACCCCATTACTTTCACAACAGAATAAGCAAAAAAAGCATTCAGTCCCATTGCCGGAGCCAACACCAGAGGTGTATTTGCAATAAAAGCCATGGCAAGAGTTCCGACGAAAGCAGCAAAGGCTGTTACATAAAAAAGTCCGCCGCGCGGCATTCCTGTACTGCTGAGGATATCGGGGTTGACAGCCAATATATACGCCACAGCCATAAACATAATTGTTCCGGCGTAAACTTCTTTGCGGGCTGTAGTGTTGTTTTCCCGCAATTTAAAAAATCGTTCCAGCAAGTTCATACTTTATTTCCTGTAACATTGATTTCACACCCCGGCTGCCGTGACAAAATAACAGTTTTGCCTGACTGTCGGCAGAATAACGGTAATGATATATAGTATAGCACGATTTATGCTGAAATACAATTGAGTATTGAGTTAATTGTAAAAGTCATACAAAAAAACTCCGTTGAAATTGCTCTGCCGGCAAAAAAGCGGCGTATTTGTAAACACGTTTAATAAAAAGATAACAAGCTGCCGTTTGGCAATTTGTTTATGATTTTACGATAGAAAACAATTCCTCAGGGGAGGGCGCGCCGGTCTGGTTTAATTTCCGTATCGTAATGCCGCTGCAGCAGTTGCCGAAATCGGCGGCTGTCACCAAAGATTCTCCGACGGCAAGCGCATAAGAAAAACCTGCGGTGAAACTGTCCCCGGCGCCGACTGTATCAACAGGTCCGTCCCAGCTGATTGCCGGAATATATGTGGTTTTGCCGTGTTCGAAAACATAACAGCCGTTTTTGCCGTCTGTGATGACTAATTCATGTCCGGAGCGTTTTAAAAGTTCTTCTCCTGATTCAACCGGAGGAGCGTCTGTTCTCCCGAATGCCTGCTGTGAAGCTGCTGAAGCGTTGATTTTTAACGTTACTCCGGGATACGCATCCAGATAATCCCTGCCGTCAAATACCAGATGCATACGGTTTGAAAACCGTTTTACCAACTCCGCAAAACCGCTGCGGAAACGGGCATTGTGAAGTCCGTTTGCAAGTTGCTCATTGATAATCAATACTTTCAACTGCGGCATGAATTTTTCAAGTCCGGCAAGCACCTTGTCTGCTTCTTCATCAGAGATAGGTGTATTCCCCAGATCAATGCGGGACTGCTCAACGCCGTCAGCAAGAGGTTTGCAGTAAACCGGCGTGTGATAGTCTTTTCTGTTGACTTCAACCAATTCTTCATCGTATTCCGGGAGTTTGCCGATGAGTTCCCTACGCATCCAGAGTCCGAAGGGATCACTTCCGCAAACGCCGAAACAGGGGATACGGTTCAAGCCGATTCCCCGTAAATTGCTGATGATGTTCCCCGCGCCTCCCGGAGAATAACGGGCATTGACGACCGGAACGGTTTTCAAACCTGTTTCAATGGATTCTTCCCCGAGTTCAGGACGGATTTCCCAATAGGCATCTATACAAAAATCTCCCGCAACCCCGATTTTATCCTGCGGGACTTGGGCAAGCAAACGGCTGATCGTATTTTTATCCATAAAAAAGTATTCCCTCTGATTCAGAGGTGAAATATACTCCACATTTCCGGAAAAAGCAAGTTTTTATTTCAGGATCAGTTCTCCCAGCTGCCACGGTTCCAGAGAAACAATCTCTTTTCCGTTCATCGCATGAAGTACGGCTCCCTGCGGCAGAACCGGCGTTTTTACTTTATCGGAGATATTGGAAATCAGCCACTTGTTCTGACTTATCCTGCATTCAAGACTGATTTCAGGATCAGTTAAAACCGGTAAATCCGCCGGTATTTTCTCAAGCGGCAGCAAACCGCTGTTGAGACTGCGGGCAAGCAGAGACGGTTGTTCTGAACCGAATGAAAAAGTGATATCGCGCTCCCAAACGCTTTCGTCAGCCACATGGAAAAGCCAATCCAGCTGTTTTGCTCCTCTTTGAAAATTCCCGACGCCGGGGAATAACAGAGAGTATGTTCCGCAAGCGTCTTCAATTTGCAGACAATTTGAGGAACAGATACGTTTTTCAGTTGTCCTGCAAAGCATGTTGGGAACAAAGTTGCTGACGGGGATGTTTTCCTCCACATCAAATGAAAGAGCAAGGTAATCCTCCCAGCGTTTATCCTGTCTGAAATCCACCGGAACGGCATAGCGCAAATGCCAGCAGATATAGTCGCTTTCAGGAGATGTAATGCCCTCCAATATGACACCTTCCATGCGGGTATTCAGCTGTTCAAAGCATAATTTTGCCGTCAGAAAGTTGCGGTTTTTCCGGTATTCCTGGCGGGTGAGTTTGAATTTTCCGTAAACGTGATCTTCGATACTGAAAGACAGTTTTTTGTCTCCGCAGCAGATACGGATTTTTTCATTTTCAGCTTCTATGTGCCAATTTCCTGCAATACCGGAGTTGAAAGAGGTTTCCCATTGATCTTCAAGCGTTTCAGGGACAGAGCAGCCAAGAGGAGCAAAGTTGCCTTTAACATAACATTTGCCGCCGGACTCAACGAAATTGCCTGCATATTTTTCAGGATGGACGATCGGAGCAAAGTTAAGCGTAATCTCGCCGGAGTTGAAGAGTTTTTGCGTTTTCTGCTGCTGAATCCTGTGATAAATATTTTTCTGCTGTTCGGTTATTTGCAGACGGAGCTGTTTAAGCAATTCATAGAGTGTGTCGCGGGAATAGGGACCGGTTTCGTTTGTCCGTCTGAAATAAAATTCACCCGGACGCTGTCCCTGTACCCGGTCGCAATCGTGTGCTTCAAGCGAACAGAGCAAGGGTATCTGCGTCCCGGCGGTGTCAAAATCAAGCATTTGTGAAATTCTCCACCCTGCGGTGAGGTTGAAGATATTTTCATATTGACTGAGGGCATTGCAGTTGGTATAATTGCGGTAAAAGGCATCAAAAGAAAAGTTGTAATCATCAGGAGAATAAGTTTTTTCTTCCAAATCAACGCTGCTGCCGAAAAGTTCTTCGGGGGTCACGAATCTGCCGAATACAGGCGCATATTTGGCGATACGGATCATCTGTTCCCTGAGAGGAATGAATCCGAGATCCATGAAACTGAATGCGTTGAAAGATTCCTCCGCTTGATGCTGGAACAACAGCAGCGGAAGATCGTAAAAATAGTTGATGCCCAGGGCAATTTGTTTGGAGTCACTGCAGACAAGGGCGGGAAGTGCCATGCCGCCCGGACTTTTCCAGCATATTTCCTGTCCCTTTTCACAAGGCGGTCTGCCGTGATTCTGGGAGGTGTGGATGGCTCCGGAATAGTTGAAATATTTGAGCAGTTCCGGTGTCTGCGGCGTAAAAGCATTTTCCTGACATTGATAAATTTCCGGACTTTTGCCGAAAAGTTTTTCAAATTGAGCGTTGCCGGATTTGAACTGCCAGAACTGCAGAGCAAGGGGAGAAACAAAACTGTAAGGCAAACCCCATGTGCCGTTGGTGAGCGTAATCTTTTTTTGTTGCCACAACTCTTTGAAGCGGCTGACCATGCCCGGATAAAGTTCATTCAGTTCTTTCCAGCAGCTTGCACCGAGTTCAAAACTTGCCCGGTAATTGTTGTTTTCTGCGTCATGCAGATGAGCAAGCAGGATTTGACGGCTGCCTTCGGGCCACTCCAGTTCAAAAAATCCGATGCCGGAAAAAAGGATTCCCGCATGCGGAAACTCTGCAAAACGGTAATCCGTCGGAATGTATTTTTTACGCAGACAAGCCAATGTTTCAAATGCTTGACTCAACTGCTTTTGAGCTTCGGAAAAATCGCCGTTGACAAACAATTTGACGGCGTTATTGTAAAAATCATCCGCCGCCGGAAGTTCTTTTTCATCCTTTTCAAGCAGCTGCAGCAGCCATTGCATGTAGAGCCGGGCGATACCGTAACTCTGACAGTCAAGGCGCAGGTCTGTTTCCGAAGAGCCGTCAATTTTGGGAAGATTTAAAATTTCTGCGAGCATATCCGCCGCCAGAATCAGGCGTTTGTGCGGATATTCCGCAATCCAGTAAGCGATCATGGAGAAAAATTCAAAATAAAGTTCCAGATGATCTCCGTTCCGGTCCAGTGCCGCATTTTCTCCGAGGGTAAAGGAGCTGTCGTTGCCGTTTTTGATTTCATACGGCATGGTACCGGGATAGAAAAATGTACCGAAGGGCGTAGTCAAACGCTCTTTTTGAGAAATTCTGATACGCTCTTTGTCTTTTGTGCCGGGACAGAGGAACAAACCGTTGAGATGTTCCTGAAAAAATTCAGCAGAAGCTGCGCCGCTGGCTGTGATAAAAAAGGTGTCTTTTTCCAATTCAGCAGGAATACCGTTTAAAAATACCGGTATTTCCTCATAGCAGCTGCGGATAACAGGATCAAATAAAACCCCGTAGCCGTCTATCCAGCCGTACATGTGTTCATAACACAACCTCGGACGCTCTTCGCGGAAATTTTTTGTTTCCGGAAAAACATAGCATATTTTTTTAAACTTCATTTTTTATTTCTCCAAAAAGCCGCCGGAACAAGACGGAATACCGTATTTTTCCGGCGCGGCTGATATCAGTTGGAAACAGAAAAGAATTCCTTGTTTTTGAACTTCCCAAGTTCCGTTTATACTGAAAAAGTTGAAATGCTCCGGAATTATTTTTACAGCCTGCAAAGCAACTGTATCATTGACACAAATCAGGGCGGTCAGACTGTCATGGTTCAGAAATTCTTTCTGAATACGCTGTTTTTCTTTTTCAAAATATCGTTTTTTTCATGCCGAACTCTTGATTTTAAATTTTGGTTGTAATATATTATCATACAATTAAAAAGTCAAGCAGCATTGCGGAAATTTTTGTATGCGAACTTTTTCTTGTTCCGCCGCTCTGCAGAAGTGTATTATTTCAGGAAAAGGAAAAAGCGTATTTGCCTTACCGCAGAATACATGAAAAAATTATTTATATATCACAGGAATACCGTTATGAAATATAATGCAGACCGTCACACTTTTACTCTTATTGAACTTTTGGTTGTAATCGCCATCATCGCCATTCTTGCAGCAATGCTTATGCCTGCACTGCAAAAGGCGAAGGAGAAAAGTCAGAGTACCTTCTGTGCAAATAATCTGAAACAGCTGGTTTCTGTTTTTCAGCTGTATCACGACGATTACAAGAAAACGCCTTGTGCCAGCTACCGGGGATTGGGCAGTTTTTATTGGCACTGGATTCCCGCCGTGTATCTTGGTTACACCAGTTCCTGGCAAACATTTGAAGCAGATGTGTGGAAAAATGCGAAATACCGGCAGGCCAGTGCCTGGAAATCCTTGCGCTGTCCTTCTGATCCCACAATGCAATGCAATGAACCGGGCAAGGCAAAACCGAATTATGGAATAAATGCCGTACACCACGATAACAATTTGACTTTTGACGGTTACGGACATGATAACGGAATGGGTGTGCGCAAATTGGAACGCGTAAAGCAGCCGTCAAAAATATTCTGGCTGATTGACGGCGGTTATAACGGAGATCAATACGGCAGCGTATATGTTTCATTCAGAATGGGATATCATTCACCCAATATTGTCGGCAGCATAATGAGTGCAGGCAAACGCCACGGCGGTT
>JAZQYS010000571.1:0-3259 GCA_045633645.1 Victivallaceae bacterium
GCACCGCGGAAAATGCCGGGGAAACCGAGGGCATTGTTGATCTGATTGGGGAAGTCGCTGCGTCCGGTTCCGGCAAGGGCGGCACCGGCGGCAATGGCAACATCGGGGAAAATTTCAGGCGTGGGATTTGCCATAGCGAACACAATGGCATCACGGTTCATGGATTTGACCATATCCGCAGTCACACAGTTGGGGGCAGAGAATCCGAGGAAGATATCCGCACCTTTGATCGCCTCAGCCAGAGTCCGCATGGGGGTATCTTTGGCAAAGGGCTTCTGCTGTTCAGTCAAATCGGTTCTGCCGGTGTGGAGAACGCCGTTGATGTCGCAGAGAATCATATTTTCAATTTTTGCTCCGGCAGTAAGATAGAAACGGCTGCATGAAAGTCCAGCGGCACCGGCACCGTTGACGACGAATTTGCAGTCTTCAATTTTTTTGCCGACAATTTCCAAGCCGTTGAGAATCGCGGCAAGGGAGATAATCGCCGTACCATGCTGATCGTCGTGGAAAACGGGGATACCCATACGCTTTTTAAGTTCAGTTTCAACTTTGAAACAGGCGGGGGAAGCAATATCTTCGAGGTTGATACCGCCAAAAGTCGGTTCCAGACATTCCACTGCGGCAATCAGTTTATCAGGATCGGTTTTTCCGTTTTCATCAAAGACTTTTCCCAGACAGATGGGCACGGAGTCAATATCTGCAAACCGCTTGAAAAGAACGGCTTTACCCTCCATGACGGGGAGACCGGCTTCGGGACCGATATTGCCCAGACCGAGAACGGCGGTTCCGTCGCTGACGACGGCAACCAGATTGCCGCGGGTGGTGTATTTCCAGACTTCCTGCGGATTATTTTTGATTTCAAGACAGGGCTGAGCAACTCCGGGCGTGTAGGCAAGACTCAAATCGTCCGCCGTGGCACAGGGTTTGCTGGAACAAACGGTAATTTTACCGGGTTTTCCGGTGGAGTGATATTCAAGAGCCATTTTTTTAAGTTCGTCTGCGGTCATTTTTAAATTCCTTTATATAAGATTTTTACCGGATATTATACCTTTGAGATAGAGAGTTTCGGGCGTGGCAATATCGACCGGATGATCGGCGGATTGCTGTAAAAAGCCCAGAATACGGATATCACAACCGACTTCAGCAGCTGCAGAGGCGGTGATTTTCTGAAACAGCTCCGGAACCATGAGACCGGAACAGGAAAAATTGAACATGATACCGCCGTACGGCAGCAGTTCAAAACCGTTTCTTGCAAGAAATTGATAGGCGCGGCAGCCCCGGTCAAGGGCGTTTCGGGAATCAATCAGCTTGGGCGGATCGAGAATGACAACGTCAAATTTTTCACCGCTTCCACGCATGTCCTTGAGGATTTCAAAGCAGTCGCCGCAAATATTTTCGTATTTAGAGGAATCAAAGCCGTTGAGGGCAAGGTTGCGCTCGGCCTGTTCCAGGGCGGGACGGGAACTGTCGCAGTTGATGACGTATTCTGCACCGGCATCCAAAGCGTTGACGGCAAAGGCTCCGGTGTAGGAAAACATGTTCAGCACCCTTTTTCCGCGCACAAAACGGCGCAGAGCGGTGCGGGCGTCACGCAAATCAAAGTAGAAACCGGTTTTCTGTCCGTGCAGGGGATCAACTTCAAATTTAAGTTTGTTTTCAGAGATGATGATTTTATCAACCGATTCACCGGCAAGATGTCCTGAAGCAGGTTCAAGACCTTCACGGCGGCGGACGGAGGCGTCGGAACGCTCAAAAATGCCTTTGGTTCCGGGGAGTTCCGAAAGAGCTGAAATAATCTCCTGACGGTGGAACTCTGCTCCGGCTGAGACCAGCTGAAGAACAATAAATCCATCATACCAGTCTGCAATTATGCCGGGAAGACCGTCGGATTCAGAAAAGAGCAGACGGCAGCCGGAACCGGGAGTCAAATACCCCAGCTGTTCACGCAAAGCTGCGGCATTGCGGATTCTTCTGGCAAAAAATGCGCGGTCAATTTTTTCGGAAGGATTGAAACTCCAGACTCTGCCGGTTAACTGGGAACTGGGAGAAAAAGCGGCAAAGGCAAGAAAATTTCCTTGGGAATCCACAACTTCAACAGTTTCACCTGAAGCGGGGGAGCCGGTCACATTTTTGACGGCTCCTGAAAAAATCCAGGGGTGACGGCGCAGCAGAGAACGCTCACGTCCTTTGGATAAAATCATCCGCGCACACGTCATCGTTTCAATCCTTTCACTTCGGAGATGAAGTCTTTGGCATCCTGGAACTGACGGTAGACCGACGCAAAACGCACATAGGCGACCTGATCAAGTTTACGCAGAGCCGCCATGACCCGTTCACCGATTTCGGCACTGTCAACTTCACGTTCAAAATCTTTGAGCAGAGATTGAGTCACATCATCACAGACCTGATCGATCTGCTCCATGGTCAGGCGTTTGTAGCAGGCATTGCGGAGTCCGCCGTAAAGTTTTTCGCGGCTGAAATCCTCTTTTCTGCCGTCGCGTTTAACGACTTTGAGTTCTTCGGGGATAACGGTTTCAAGGGTGGAAAATCTGGCTCCGCATTCGGCGCATTCACGGCGTCTTCTGACACCGGATCCGTCAAGAATCGTCCTTGAATCAATGACTTTGTCATTTTCACAATTGCAACGGGGACACCGCATAGAATCAATCCTGCTCCATAATAAGATACTGTAATACCGGCAGCGGCATCAACACGATACCGCGGAAAGCCGGATACTTTTTATGCTCCCTGATAACATAATCAAGGATTCTTGTCAGATCGCGCCAATCCCGTCTGCGGAGTTTTCCGGCGGAACGGGAGGTGTGTCCGGCAAGTTCAATGCCCAGCAGGAGTTCATGATTTTTTCCTGCGGACATAAATTCATTCAAACTTCGGGAAACAATCTGACTGGGTTTGTTTCCTGAAGACATGAGAATCACCGGCACTTTACCTTTGCGGCAAGTCAGAAAATCAGTTGCCTTTCCGCGGGTGATTTTACCTTCTGAAACAAGTTCGTGGTAAAAATCGGGAACGGCAACGGCGATTTCCATGCCGGGAACATCAAGATTTTTCAGCATATCCAGAGTCCGGAGCATCAACATATCGTTGTCCAGCCCGGGACCGGCATTTTTTTCGCTCCAGGCAAAAATCTGTCCGGAGCTGCCCCGGGTATCGCTGACGAACTTGTGGGGGGCAATTTTAACAATCACACGGCTGATTTTTGCCTGATCACAAGATAAATAAGTCGGAGGCCAAGCGG
>JAZQYS010000572.1:0-1498 GCA_045633645.1 Victivallaceae bacterium
CTGGACAACTTGACAAGGTGTAAAACGGTGCTAAATTAAAGCAAAGGAAGGATCGTTTTATCATGAAGAAAGTCTCATGACAGTAAATTCAAAAGTCGAGTGGCGTTGGAAGCTTTGCGGGGAAATTTGACCGTAGCGGAAATCACCGGCAAGTATCAAATTCATCCCGACTTGGTTCAGCAATGGAAAAAGAAACTGCAGGAAAGTGCATCTGATGTCTTGATGACCAAAGCTGAACGGAAATCCGAAGAAAAGCCTTACACCGAAAATGCTCTGATGAAAAAGATTGGTCGGCTTGAGGTGAAGAATGATTTTTTACGAAAAGAGTCCTTGGCTCCGGGATTGAATCCCGAAAAACGCAAATAGACGAACATCATCCGTATTTAAGCGTAAGTCGTCAGTTGCAGCTGCTGAAAGTACCCCGATCAAGTTATTACTACAAGAGTCAGAAGAGTACCAGCAAAGTTGCATCGGATGAAAGAGTCAAAGACGAAATCATAGATATGTTTTATAGTACGTTGAACAGGCAATTTAAATACTCCCGAGGAATATTTCTGTTTGCTGCGGTTCGGTAACAATACCGTTTTGAGCGTAAAAATCAAACGCAGCGTCAAGTTCAGCCATGAAATTTTTATATGCAGGAGCATCGGGCGCAAGGGCGTAGGAACGTGAACGGATATTTCCCTCAAAAGTTTCTTTATCCATTGCAAAGGGGTTGTCAAAAGAAATTACTTCAACTTCACGGAAGAAACTTTGGCGCAGAAAAGCGTTTCCCTCTTCGGCAGAAAGTTTTCCTGCGTGTCCGGAAGCAAAGCGCGGACAATATTTCTGACAGATTTTATTGCGGGCTGATGTGAAATCGTTTTTGAGACTTGTATTCCAGATGATTGCAACTTTTCCCGCCGGACGTAAAAGACGCAATGCCTCCTGTTTGAACTGTGCCGCATCCAGCCAGTGAAAAGCCTGGGCAACGGTAATCAAATCCGCAGAGTTTTCAGGAAGAAGCGTGTTTTCTCCGGTTCCCTCTGAACAGTGGATATCCGGCAGAAAAAGACGGAATTTTTCCCGCATTTGAGCATTGGGTTCAACGGCGGAAACGTTAGAAAAATATTTCAGCAGAACTTTGGTAAAAATTCCTGTTCCGGCACCGACATCAATAACGTCTTCTCCTTTGACCTTGGATTTCAGCCAGACCGCCGCAACATCAGGATACGAGGGACGGAATCTTGAATAATCATCGGTTTTATTTGTAAAAAGCTCTGTATTTTTATTCATGCTCATACCCATATCTTTTTGTATACCTTATTAATATACCTGAATGAACAGAAAAATACCAACCACAATTGGCTCACCCTTGACAAAATACCCCGCTTTTTTTGAAAAGAGGATCCTCCTTCGCACAAGGCTACGGAGGACAGGGGCAGCCATTGAAGTGGGGTGATGCGTTTAAAATAACTGATTGTTCAAAAATACGCTGTATTCACCAATCTCAAAATAC
>JAZQYS010000573.1:0-5279 GCA_045633645.1 Victivallaceae bacterium
CCGCCGCCGAGAACCATGATTTTCTTGCGGTCGGAAACGGGAACTTCATCCGCTTTTCCGGAGTAAGTGGAGTAGTAATACTCTCCGCGTTCTTCACCGCTTACGGGAACTTTGCAGTAACTGGCGATGCAGTTGAGCGCAACACGGCGGGTACGCACCGCTTTTTCAGGAACGTTGAAAAGTTTTGCCAGATACTTATCGGCAAAGCCGTATTTTTTCGCCTGAATCAGCATGGCATCAGAAAGAGCCATCCAGGTGCACTGAGAAAGTTTGAGTTCAAAATCTGCCAGAACTTTGATTTCAGACAGGAAGAATTTGGAAATTTTCGTCAGAGTGAACGCTTCATCCACGCTCAGACCCTTCTTGAAAGCCTCATAGAGGTAGAAGAAACGCTGACTGGCGGGATAAGCCACTTTGGGACGCAGTTCATCAAGAGTCATCTTTTCCATCTTCTTATCCAGTCCCGGACCGCTTCTGCCGATTTCAAGACTGCGGATGGCTTTCTGGAAAGCTTCTTTAAAGTCGGAACCGATACTCATGACTTCGCCGACGGCTTTCATCTGAGTTCCGAGATGATCTTTGCTCTTGGGGAACTTTTCAAATGCCCAGCGGGCGAACTTGGCAACAACATAATCTCCGGAGGGCGTATACTTTTCAAGGGATCCGTCTCTCCAGTAGGGCATTTCATCAAGGGTGACGCCGGCGGCAAGTTTGGTGGAAACGCGGGCAATCGGGAATCCGGTCGCTTTACTTGCCAGGGCGCTGGAACGGCTGGTACGCGGGTTGATTTCAATAACGATGATTCTGCCGTCTTCGCGATTGTGGGCAAACTGAACGTTGGTTCCGCCGGTAACGCCGATGGCATCAACGATTCTGTAAGCATAATCCTGCAGCTGATCCTGAACTTCTTTGGAAACAGACAGCATGGGAGCAACACAGAAGCTGTCGCCGGTGTGAACGCCCATGGGGTCAACGTTTTCAATGAAACAAACGGTGATTTTCTGACCTTTTGCATCGCGGACGACTTCAAGTTCAAGTTCTTCCCAGCCGAAGATGCACTCTTCAACCAGAACCTGATTGATAAGACTGGCAGCAAGACCGCGGCCGACAACATCGCGCAGCTCTTCAACGTTGTAAACAATACCGCCGCCCGTTCCGCCCATGGTGTAGGCAGGACGCAGAACGACGGGATAACCCATTTTTGCAGCGATGGCTTCAGCTTCAGCGATGGAGTAACTGGGTTCGGATTTTGCCATGGGAACACCGATTTCAGCCATGGTCTTTTTGAATTCAATACGGTCTTCACCGCGTTCAATAGCATCCAGATCAACACCGATCAACTGAACGTTGTACTTGGCAAGGATACCCTCATTTTTCAGAGAAATCGCAAGATTGAGGGCAGTCTGTCCGCCCAGGTTGGGCAGCAGGGCGTCGGGACGCTCGCGTTCAATGATTTTCTCAACGCTGTCAACGGTCAGCGGTTCAATGTAGGTATGATCGGCGACATCCGGGTCCGTCATAATCGTAGCGGGGTTGCTGTTGGCAAGCACAACTTCGTAACCGCTTTCGCGCAGAGCTTTGCAAGCCTGAGTTCCGGAATAGTCAAATTCGCACGCTTGTCCGATGATAATCGGTCCTGAACCGATGATCAACACCTTCTTTATATCAGTCCTCTGTGGCATGATTTATTAAACCTCCTGTTAGGAAAAAATGTTACGTCCAAATTGACATGTAATATAACACCGCAAAGCGCATTCTTCAAGTCAATTTAAAAAACTTTCCCGATAAAGATGCGCAAGCAAGCTGAAAAGGAGACAAAATCAATACAAATCAGTTCACAAAACATCCCGTTTAAATGCGGATATGACAAGACGCCAAATCTTCGTTGCGGGCATTTTTCTCTGACAGACCTCAGCACGGATGAAACGTCCGGTCTGGCAGGGTATTGTTGTGTCGGGGATGATATCCACAGCGTAAACCGGATGGAGTGAACGGATTTCGCCTTCGCCGTCAAAATTGGCATCAACAGGAATCTCGCCGCCGTAATACTGCAATGCAGGAGACTCCGTCAGAAAAAACGGAATAGGATGAACTTCACTGATTCTTCCGGAAATTCCGCTCAGGCGATCCCGCAGCAGCAGATTCACCGCCATACCGCGCTTCAAATCACGGATTTGCTGGTCGTCAGCATACGCACGGACAATCTTTTCTCCGGAACAGAGCTTGCCCAGATAAAGTCCGGAACGGACAAAAAAGCCTTTTGAAATATTTTCACCGGCGGGAATAAAAATCACATCGCCCGGAGCCGCTTTTTTGCCGTCCGCCATTTTACGTTCCAATTCCTTTGCCGCATGCAAATCACTTTCGATCTTGCGTCCGGTCAGCAGACTGTCGCCCAGCGTCGCCCGGAGCGAACGCTGCTGTTCGAAAAGCAAACGGTCAAAATGAAGCATGTATTCCACACGCTCACGGGCAAAACGCAGAAAGGGATCCTCCAAAAGAAAAATCGTCTCGCCTGCCTTGAACAAATGACTGCCCTCCGACGGTGAACGCATGATATAACCAGTTTCATGGGCTATCAAACGGTCCTCTTTGGTATAACGCACTTCACCCGGCAGGGGAATCGTCCAGCGGACTGGCCAAAAAAGGCAGATTACAATCAATGCCGCAAAAGAAAACAAAAAAATCCGCCTCCGGTCAAGAGTGGACAGGTAACGGCGGAAAAAACAAATATTCATATCTCAACTTTTTGCGTTCTGTTTCCGATAAGGAGAAATGGTCTTGCAGGGAGGAGAAAAACCTCTTTTCACTCCCCTCCCCGCACCCCGCCCCCTTTTTGAGAAAAGCGGCGTATTTTATTTAAGAAAGTTTCAGGAGTCCAATCAAATGTTAATGTTTATTTATCCATATGGAGAACACTGCTTTTTAACGGGAGACTGTTCTTAAAAGTTCCCCGGTCATACCGCAGGTAAGGGCACTGTCGGTATTGGAAACCAATGCTTTGATTTCAATAGTCCCTGAACGGTGATCCGCCTGCGGAGAAATTTCATAAATTGAACCGTTCACGGTTTTGCCGCCGAAAATAAACTGAAGTTTTGTTCCGACCGGCTTGAGTTCTGAAATCGGAATATTCATCACCGCCAGCAGTTTCTTATCATGAATGATTCTGAAAAGCGGCTGTCCGTTGCGGACAGTTTCATGTTCACGGCACATGATTTGTTCAATTCTGCCGTCAAAAGGAGCCTTGCGTTTGCAGTAACCGACACGCAACTCCGCCTCGGCACAATCGGCTTCAGCACTTTTCAAGCGCGCTTTGAGAGCCTCAAATTCAGCTTCACGCCGCTGAAACTCCAACTTGCTCTGAAAATCCTGTTCAAACAGCTGTTTCTGCGAAAGATAAGTTTCTTTTGCCAATTTCAACTGCACACGGATCTCTTCACGCCGGGCGGTCATTCTCTGCAATTCAATCCGGTAAGGCGTTTCGTCAAAAGCAAGAAGCTGTTCTCCCTCTTTGAATGCCTGACCGACACGAAAGAAATATTTATTGATCGTGCCATCCACCTGAGAAACAAGAACCGCCTCTTTAAAGGGGAACAAAACCACTTTCACAGGGTGTTCATACGCAAAAGCGCCACACAACAGTGTTGTGCAGACGCTTAAGACTCCGGCAAAATACCAAGTTTTCATAACTTATTTTTTCTTGGTATCATCATAGATGGAGATGAAGTCAATATCACCGAAAGCAGAAACCTGCTTTTCTGCAACTTTAAATTCATCAGCGGCAGCCTTGTTCTGAGCCGCAGCTTTGCCGTTTTTGGCTTTGTTTTCTTCGGCAGCTTTGCTCAACTCAGCAGCAGCACGCTCTCTTGCGGCAACAAGTTCAGCACGCAGAGAATTGAGGCTGGCGGCATCCATTTTCTGAATACCGATGCAGTTGAGGATACGGAAATAGGCGACATAAACATTGCCCAGAGACATCAGTCTTTCAATTTCAGTCTCGGCAGTGGCAAGACGCATGTGATCCAGTTCAAGACTTGAGAGATCGCCGGTCAGTTTCTTGCTGGCGATTGCCCATTTCAGATTCTTGCTGTAAGCGTTGTAAAGTTTGTTGTCAATGTTGTAACGCTCTTTCACAGAGAGCAGATTGGCGTGGGCGATACGAACCTGCGCCATGATACCGACTGCCATGGCAAAAGTGCGGGTTTCATCGGCTTCAACCTGAGCCTGATGTGCCTGAACTTTCTTGATGCTCTGGGGCAGTTTCAGCAGGTTGTAAGCGGCACGGATACCCAGTTCATACCAGCTGGAGTGATAGAGGAAGCTGTTGTCATTGTGGGTGAAATCATAGAACACACGCACGTTGGGGAACATCTTGACGATCTCTTTGCGGCATTCCAGAACGTTGATATGTTTCTGCATATCAATTTCGTACAGTTCAGGTCTTTCAAGCAGAGCAATCTGCTCCATAAGTTCAATTTCGGGGAATTCAAACTTCGGAACCTGATTGAGATAGGAGTCATCAACCAGAATCTTTCCGCCGGGATGCATACCCAGCAGAGAACGCAGTTCAACACAGCTGTTTTCGTAGCTGCGGATATAGTTGGTCAGACGTTTTTCCATTTCAACAAAACGCTTGGTTTCGTCAAAGGCACGGAAAGGAGTAATCGCACGGGATTTGCTCAGCTTTTCAATCAGCTGATAACGGTTGCGGCAGTCTTCCAGAAGTCCGGTGGTGATTTTAATGGCACGCTGGGCAGCGGCAACCTGGAAATAAGTTTTGACAACATCAAAGGTCAGGTTCTGAGCAACACGGCGGGTGCGCTGTTCGCGGATCATAACCCGGTCGCGTGCCTGCTGGGTGTTGAAAAATGCCAAACCGAAATCAACAACACTCAATGCCAGGTCAACGTTGAAATAATTGACTGCACGATCCTGACTGGTACTGTATCCATAGGTCAAACCGTCATCAGCAGTCTTTCTGCTGCTGGAGGCAGGCGTATTGTTTCTGTTTGTAAAATTGTAACTTCCGTTCAGCTCAGGCAGCATGCCGAGCATTTCAGCAGTACGCATTTCTTTGGCAACGTTTTCTTCAATTGCAGCAACCTTGAGTTCAAGGTTGTTTTCGCGCGCCATCTTGATACATTCCTGCAGAGAAAGTTTTTGACCTTCCATCATCTCGCGGTAACGGGCAAATTCGAAATGCTTGACAGCATATTCAGCACGTTCATCACGATACTCCTTCGCCGTTTTACAGCCGCCGATTGCAACAGCTGCAAAAA